>CAMPJH010000049.1 GCA_946886845.1 uncultured Sphingomonas sp.
CGCCGATCCCGACCAGCACACCGAGCCAGCTCAGATAATCGGTCAGCCGGTCGGCGCGGGCCGAGAACAGCTGGGTCTGCTTCATCCGCTCGAGAAGCAACTCACGCTCGCTCTGGGCAATCTCCCTCAGCTTTAGGTGAAACGCCGGCTCGACCGGCTCCCGGACCGCCCCGTAATAATAGCTGATCCCGTCGGCGCCGCGCTGGGCGGTGATAACCCGAGCTACAGCGGCGAACTTGGCGCCAAGGTCGCCGTACAGGCGCTGCAGCTCCTCGACCCGCTGCAGCTGCTCGGGGTCGGATCGGACCAAAGTCTTGAGCTGCTCGATCTGCCGGCCGGCGAGCTGCCAATAGGTGTAATAGATGTTGCCGCTGGTTTTGACGTTCTCGTCGAGCGCGAACTGGCCGAGCGCGGCTTCGGCCCGCGACACGCTGGCGCCGATCGATTGCGTCAGCAAGGTGACGTCATAGGCATGGCGCTCCATGTTGAGCGCCCGGTCGCGTTCCTGGTTGGAGGCGGCGACGAGATAGACCATGCCGAGCAACAGCAGCACAGCGACGAACGCGCCAACGGCGGCCCCTCCGCGCCTCCAGTCGAACCGGTTCTCGTTCCCGCCCGGTGTCATGACGTCAGTCTAGCCATGTCTGCGGCGCGACGGAAGGCGGCTGTCCTCTTCAAATGCAGCCGGTCGCCCGCCCCGCCGCTTCGAACATGCCGAGGATCTCCTCGACCTGGTCGCTGGAATGCTCGGCGCACAGCGAGCAGCGCAGCAATGTCATGTTGGCCGGGGTCGCCGGCGGCCGGGCGAGATTGACGTACAATCCTTCCTTGAGCAGCGCTTCCCACATCGCCGCCCCGGTTTCGAGATCGGGCAGGATCACGGCGATGATCGCCGATTGCGGCTCCTCGGTGCCGAGCGTGAAGCCGAGCGCCTTCAGTCCGGCGTGGAGCCGCTTGGAATTTTCCCACAGGTGCGCGCGCTTGTCGCCGGCGTCCATCAGCTTGCGGATCGAGGTCGCGGCGGTCGCCACCACCGACGGCGGCAGCGAGGCGGTGAACACATAGGGCCGGCACACCAGCCGGAGGATCTCGAACTTCGGGTGGTTGGACACGCAAAAGCCGCCGACGGTTCCGACCGACTTGGAAAAGGTGCCGATGATGAAGTCGACCTCGTCGATCACCCCCTGGGCTTCGGCAACCCCGCGGCCGTGCTCGCCGATGAAGCCCATCGAATGGGCCTCGTCGACCAGCACCGTCGCGCCGTTTGCCTTCGACACCGCGACCATCTGCTTCAACGGCGCGACGTCGCCGAGCATCGAATAGACGCCTTCGAGGATGACCAGCTTGCCGGCGCCCTCGGGGACCCGCTTGAGCCGCTTCTCGAGCGCATCGACGTCATTGTGGCGAAACGGCACGACCTGGGCATTGCCGAGCGCGCAGCCGTCGTAGATCGAGGCATGGCTGTCGATGTCGAGGACGATGTAATCGTCCTTCCCGGCGATGGTCGAAATGATTCCGAGATTGGCCTGGTATCCGGTCGAGAAGACCATCGCATGGTCCATCGCGTAGAATTCGCGAAGCGCGGCCTCGCATTCGCGATGGCCGGAATAGGTGCCGTTCAGCACCCGGCTTCCGGTCGTTCCCGACCCGAACTCGTCGAGCGCCTGCTTGCCGGCGGCGATGACCTCGGGATCGAACGTCATGCCCATGTAATTGTAGGTGCCGAGGAGGATCGTCCGGCGGCCGTTGCAGATGGCGACGGTCGGGCTTTCGACCTTTTCCATGACCAGGTTGAACGGGTCGGTCAGCCCGGTCGCGAGCAGCGCCTGGCGCTGCTCGATCAGCGGGTCGAACTTGGCAAGGAGGTCGCTCACCCTTCGCTCTGCAGTTGCCCCACGGCGTCGACCAGCTCGCCGACCGTCTCGATCTCCGCCGCGCGGTTCATGCTGATGAGGATGTCGAACTCATCCTCGACCGAGGCGACGAAGTCCATCACCGTCAGGCTGTCCCACTCCAGCTCCTGCTGGAAGCGGGTCGCTTCGCTGACCTCCGCGCCCTTCTTGTTGAACGGCGCGATCAGGTCGCGGATCTTGGCGTAGGTCTCGTCGCGGTCGGTCATTCCAAAGGCCCCTATTCGGCGCTCGCCCCTATCGCAACGCAATGCGGCTCGATTGCGGCGCGCCTGAGGCCGCGCTTCTACTCGGCGTAGGCGACGATCAGGTCGTGGAGATAATCGCGGCCGACATAGACCGAGCGGACTTCGATCCGCTCGTTCAGCCCGTGCGCCCCGTTGCCGTCGGGGTCGCCCCACAGGCCCGGAACTCCGTAGGCCGGGATTCCGGCAGCGGTCAGGAAGGTCGAGTCGGTGTAGCCGTTGGCCATCACCGGTACGACCGGCACCCCGGGGAAATATTTCGCGGACAGCGCCTTGGCCGGGCCCATCACCTTGGGATCGAGCGGCGGCGCCGGCGGGCTCGGGCGCAGCGGCGCCAAAGCGGTGACCGTCACCTCCGGGTCGGCGATGACCTTCGCCAACTCTGCCCGAATCTCCTCGACCGAATGGCCGGGGAAGATCCGGCAGTTGACGTAGGCGCCGGCCCGCTGCGCCAGCGCGTTCCGCGCATGGCCGCCGTCGAGCATCGTCGCGACGCAGGTCGTGCGCAGGTTCGAATGGAGGAACGGGTCGCGGTTGGCGATCGCCTCGGCGGCCTTGTCGGCGGGGTTTGCGGCGAGTGCCACCATCGCCGCTCCGGTTGCATCCTTGCGGCCGGCGCCGGCCTCGCGGAAATAGGTCCGTGTGGTCTCGCTCATCTCGAGCGGGAACTCATGCGCCTGGATCCGGACCAGCGCCTGCGCCAGCTGGTAGATGGCATTGTCCGGCCGCGGCACCGAGCTGTGGCCGCCCGGGTTGCGGGTTTCGAGGCGGTAGGTGGCGAAGGTCTTTTCGCCGACCTGCATCGCCTGCTCGACGACCTTGCCCTTGCCGTCCGACGTGCCGCCGCCGCCTTCGTTCAAGGCGAACTCGGCGTCGATCAGCGCGCGCTTGTTGGCCGCCAGCCATTCGACTCCGTTGAAGGCGCCGTTGGTCTCCTCGCCGCAGGTCAGCGCGATCTTGACCGCGCGCTTCGGCCTGTGGCCGGAGGTTTGAAACCGGATCAACGTGTCGACCAGCATCGCCGCCATTGCCTTGTCGTCGGCGGTTCCGCGGCCGTAGAAATAGCCGCCCTCCTCGATCAGGGTGAACGGGTCGCGGGTCCAATCCTCGCGCTTGGCCTCGACCACGTCGATATGGGCGATGGCCAGGATCGGCTTCAGCGTCGTCGACGTGCCCGGATAGACGGCGACCAGCCCGCCCTCCTTGGGATGGCGGGGGTCGGCGAACAATGTGATCTGGCCGTCCGGCAGTCCGGCTACCTTGAGCCGCGCCGCCATCCGCTCGGCGGCCAGCGTGCAGCTGCCGCTGCTCAAAGTCGTGTTGGTCTCGACCAGCTCCTCGTAGAGCTCGCGGAACGCCGCCTGGTCGGGACGAAGCGGCGCTTCGGCCGCGAGTGCGGGGCCGGCCCATAGTGCCAGGACGACAAAGCGTGAGATTGCTGTTCGCATGAAAATCCCCCTGCACGCGAACCTGCGCTGTAACGCGGCGGCGGGCAAGGGACGAACGCCGTCTTGGCGACCGGCGGGCGGGCCGATAGAAACCCGGCCATGACAGCGGGGGAATATGTCGCGGCGTTCGCGTCGATCATCGTCGCGCTCGCCGTGACAGATCTGGCGACAAGCATGCATCGGCTGCTGCGCGCTCGCAGACGCGTCAGTTGGGACTGGCTGCCGCTCGCGGTCGCGCTCCTGATTCTGCTCGGCACCGTTCAGTTCTGGTGGATATTCTTCGATGTGTGGCGGTCGACCAGTCAGTTCACACTTGGGGCCTTCCTCCCGCATTTCATTTCGATGCTGATCCTGTTCTTTATCGCCAGCGCCGCCTTGCCGGACGAGGTCCCGGCCGAAGGACTCGACCTCAAGGCCTATTATCTCGAGAACCGAACCTACTTTTGGACCCTGTTCTTGTTGCTTGCCGTCAGCGCGACCGTATCGAGCATCTTGCGCCGGGCGACCCCCGACACGACCGCGGCCGACGTCGGCCGCCTAATCCTGGCAAGCGGCAACCTGACCCTCGTCGTTATCGCCGCGGCGCTAATCGCCACCGGCCGCCGTTGGGTCCACGCGGCGCTGGTCCTCTTCATGCTCGCCGCACTCGCCTGGGCCTGGGTGGCGCTGACCATCGCCGGCTAGGCCTTCCGGGTCAGGCTCGCTGGACTTGCTCCGCCAGGTTACCGCGCACGCGCCTAAGCTCCCGACATTCGGCCGGGCGGCAGCTCTGGTAAAACACGGACCTTGGTCCAGTCAGTATTGAACGCGATCCGTCTTTTCGGAATATTCTTTCCAGACTTCCACCGCTTCAGGCTGCATGATCTGGGTGAGTTTCATTGTCCGCTGGTCGGCCGGTTTCCTGATTTCGGTGTAGATCATGCTGTCGTCGAAATTGCCGTACTTCAGCGCGTCGGCGATCGTGGCCGCGTAATAGACGGACTTGATTCCGGCCCAATAGGTCGCCGCCAGGCACATCGGGCAGGGTTCCGCGCTGGTATAAAGCGTTGCGCCCTCGAGGCTGAAGCTGCCCAGTTTCCTGCACGCATTGCGGATGGCCTCGATCTCGCCGTGCCAGGTGGGGTCGTTTTCGGCGACGACGCAGTTGCGGCCCTCACCGATGATTTCACCATCCTTGACGATCACCGTGCCGAACGCACCGCCGGAACTGTCGATGATTGCGGCCTTGCGCGAGAGCTCGATGGCGCGAGCCATGAACCGGTCGTCGTCTGTATCAGCCATGCTTTCCCCCCGATGTTATGGTCATCTGCGGCGCGAACCCTGAGCCTGCAGAACGAATAGTGCGAGTATTTCAATCGCATATAACCGTCGACTGTGCCACCGCCGAGTCATGTCCAAGTCTTCGACGCCATTGAACGCGGCAATTCTCGTCGCGAAATTCCATCTCCGGCCGGGAGTCGAGGATGACTTCACCGCTTGGCAGGCAAGAGCGTTAACGCGCGCGGCGGGATCCGACGGTTTCCTGAGTTCCGAGATCACTCCCGCCGGTGCCCAGAGCTCGGCGTGGACGGTGAGGCTTCGGTTCCGCGATAGCCAAAGCCTCGATGCGTGGCGGCAATCGCAGACCTGGGAGTCGCTGATCGGCGAGACCCAGGCTCTGCTCGCGGAGAAATCGTCAATCGAGACGGAAGCAAAAGAAACCGGATCGGACGGCGGTGTCGTTGAAGTGATCGTCACAAAGGTGAAGCCCGGCAAGGAGGAAGCGTATCGGGAATGGGAAACCAGGGTTCAACAGGCGCAGTCGAAGTTTCCCGGCTACATGGGCTCGTATGTGCAGCCGCCTCTCGCGGGTGAGTTGGGTTGGACGACGTTGATGCGCTTCGCGAGCGCCGAGCACCTCGATAAATGGCTGAAGTCGTCGGAGCGAGCTGCATTGCTTCAGGAAGCGCAGCCACTGATCGATTACGCGCACTTGCAGCGCATGGACAGTTCCTTTCCAGGCTGGTTCCCGACCGATCCGAGTACCGGTAAAGGCCCGCCAAACTGGAAAGCCGCGCTGCTGGTCCTGCTCGGGCTTTTCCCAATCGTCATGCTCGAAACCCGCTTCCTCAGTCCGCATCTTGCCGGATTGAATTCGTCGCTTGCCATGTTCGTCGGCAACACGATCAGCGTGGCATTGACGACCTGGCTGACGATGCCGCTGTTCATCAGGAGCTTTCAGTGGTGGCTATTTCCGAGATCCGGGAGTTCGAGACTGCGCCTGAACGTCGTCGGGACGGCAGTGATCTTTGCCCTGTTCGCGGTTGAAGTGGCCGCCCTGTGGCATCTGTTGTGACGGAGGATCGGAATCCCCTTTGATCGCCGCCTGGTCCGCAATGGGTCGAAAGCGGACACTCCGAGGCGCGGCGCCCGGGCACCTGCGAGGGTCTGCTGGCGTTCGATTTCCAGGTTCGGCATAAGGCTGGCTCTCTTCGAACGTCGAATTCGCCCAGACCGGAGTACCGATATGAGTGGGACTGCACCGTCCAGCGCGAAAGCGCTATCGTCCGCGATCGCGCTGATCGGTGCGTTGCTCCTCTGCGCCTGCGGTTCTCCGGCAACGACTCAACCCTCCGCCAGCGATCCCCGCGTGCAGGCCGCAATCGACGCCGCGGTAGCCACGGGGCGGAAGCTTTACGGAGGCACGACGCCGGTCCCTGCCGTCTTGGTCGGTGTTTGGGATGGCTCGGGAAACAGCTACGTCCGTGCGTACGGAGACGCCGATGTCGCCACGCATCGCGCGCTCACGCCCGAGGATCACTTTCGCATCGGGAGCAACACCAAGACCTTCGTCATCAGTGTCCTGCTGCAGCTGGTCGACGAGGGAAAGCTCAGCCTGGACGATCCGCTCAGCAAATTTTCGCTCGGCGTCACCGTCCCGAATGCCGAGCACATCACGCTGCGCCAGATGGCCCAGATGCGAAGCGGGCTGTTCGAGGCTTATGATTCGCCCGAGATCAATCGCATGGACATCAAGCCAGATATGGCGTTCGATCCGCGCACCGTCATCGGATGGGCGGTAAAGCAGCCGCCCTATTTCGCGCCCGGTGCCGGATACCATTACAGCAACACCAATTACCTGCTGCTCGGCTTGATCATCGAAAGCGTCACCGGGAACAGCGTTGCGACCGAAATTCGCAACCGCCTCCTGGTGCCTTTCTCCCTGACGCACACCAGCTATCCGAATGATCAGGCGATGCCCGATCCATGGGCGCACGGCTATGGGCTGAACGCCAACCGTGACTGGGAGGATGTCAGCGGCACGATCCCGGTGTCGTTGATGGGCGCCGCGGGCGAGATGGTCTCCAACATGCACGACATGTCGCGATGGGTGAAGCTCTACGTCAGCGGCAAAACGAACGGCCCGGAGACGCAGCGGGCGAGAATGACGTGCGTTCCGACAGGCCATGGCAATCTGGGTTTCGGCCTCGGCATCGGATGCAGCGCGGGATGGTACGGCTACACCGGCGGGCTGCCCGGATACAATACGGCGAACTACTACTATCCGGAACGGGATATCACCGTGGTGGCCTGGGTCCCGCTGCAGGCTGATAAGCCGGAGCCGGGCGTCGCGAACGCAATATTCCGGGACATCGCCCGAATCATGACGCCGGATCATGTACCCTTCGAGGATTGAATTGCCGGCCTGATGGAATCTGTCGGGGACGACCTGAAGTCAGCCTGGCGCCCGCGATGCGAAAGCGGATGCTGGCGATTCAAGCGGTCTGGCGCCCAAGCTGCAACCTGCTAGGTTTGTCCTTCAACAGTTGAGGAGCGTGGGGGGAATGCGCTTTCTGTCCTTGATGGCCGTCGCGGCGGCGAGCCTGGCTTCGCCCGCTTTGGCCCAGAGCCTGAAATCCAACGAAGTGCTGAGCTCGGTCGTGGTCCGGCCGTTGATGCAACCGCACCCGGTGCTCGGCGCCGACAACCGTGTCCACCTGGCCTATGAATTGCTTCTGTCGAACGCGAGCAAGATGTTCCTGACCGTCGACAAGGTCGAGGCGATCGACCCGGCCGGCAACGTCCTGTGGTCGCTCGACGGCGATGCGCTGCGCAAGATGACGATGCTCTACTCCGGCGACGGAACGACGCTTCCGGGCGGTGGCACCGGCGTCGTCTTCATGGACGTCAGCTTCGCCGCCGGCGCGCCGCTCCCGCAATCACTGGCGGCGCGGATCACCGCTACCCGGCAAGGCGTCGGCCCGGACGGCAAGCCCGGGCCCCTGCCCGCCGGACTGCCGGTCCCCGCGACCTTCACCTTCACCGCCGCGGCGACTCCGGTCGGGCCGGCCGCGCGGGTGATCGACTCGCCGCTGCGCGGCAGGAACTGGGTGGCGACCAACGGCTGCTGCGACCGGATCACGCCGCACCGCGGCGCGATCATCACCGTCAACGGGGTCATCCAGGCGCCCGAGCGCTTCGCCATCGACTGGGAGCAGATCGACGACAAGAACCGGATGTACGAAGGCGACAAGCAGAAGCTGTCGAGCTGGCGCTATTACGGGGCGCCGATCCATTCGGTCGCCGACGGCACCGTCGTCAACCTGTGGGACGGCTCGGACGAGCAGGTTCCCGGACCGCCGGAGCCGGTCAGCACCGAGGCGATCGGCGGCAACATGCTGGTCGTCGATATCGGCGACGGCGCTTACGCTTTCTACGCCCATCTCCAGCGCGGCAGCCTCAAGGCGAAGCTCGGCGACAAGGTGACCGCGGGCCAGGTGCTCGGGCTGCTCGGCAACACCGGCAATTCGACCGCGCCGCACCTCCATTTCCACGTGATGGACGGGCCCTCGCCGCTCAACTCCAACGGCCTTCCCTACGTCTTCCGCCGCTTCACCAGCAGCGGCGTCGTCACCCTCGGCGACGAGGATGCGATGGAGGAAGGCAAGTCGGCGCGGATCGAGAACCGGCTGACCGGCGAGCATTTGAACCAGCTGCCGATGGACAACCAGGTCGTCGATTTCGAGTAGGTCGCTGGGCTAAAGCCAGCCCTGCGCGCGGTACCAGGCGGCGGTCTCGGCCAGCCCCTGCTCGGTGTCGATCTGCGGCGCCCACAGCTCCGCCGGCGGCCGCCGCTCGGGCTTCGCCGCCCAGTCGCGATGACTGAAATAGGCCGCTCGGTCGGCCGACAGCTTGGCCCGCTCGCGCCGCACCAGCTGGTCGACCACCGCGCCCAATCGCAGCATCGCCGGCGGCATCGACAGCGACACATGGCTCCGCCCGACGGCGCGGCCGATCGCCGCCGCCAATTGCTTGTGGCTCCACCCGCCCTCGCGGCCGTCGTCGGGCTCGTACAGCACCCCGCTCGGCTGGTCGCTGGTCGCCAGCACCAGCAGCAGCCGGGCGAGGTCATCGGCGTGGAGCAGCGACACCCGCCCACTCGGCGGCAGCAGCATCAGCCGCAGCCGCGCCATCCGGAACAGCTCGAGCGTCTCCCGGTCGCCCGGCCCATAGACCGCCGGCGGCCGGACGATCGCCCAGTCGAGCCCCGAGCCTTCGACCAGGCCTTCCGCCTTGGCCTTCGACGCGCCGTACAGCGACAGCTTCGGCTCGCGCGCCGCCAGCGACGAGACCTGGACGAACCGCGTCACCCCCGCCGCCGTCGCCGCCGCCAGCATCGCCAGCGTTCCGCCGACGTTGCAGCGCTCGAACTCGGCGGTGTCGCGGGCGTTGATCGCCCCGGCGATATGGACCACCGCATTGGCGCCCGTCACCAGCCGCTCGAGCGCGCCGGCATCCTCGAGCGAGCCCTCGACCCAGTCGACGTCGGGCCGGTCGGGCTGCGGCCGCCGGGTCAGCGCCCGCACCTTGTACGCAGCGCCGAGCGCCGCGGCGAGGAACCGCCCGCCGACGAAGCCAGTGCCGCCGGTCACGGCGATGGTCATAGCGGCGACCAGGCCTTCGCTTCGCCCTCCTCGACCTTGGCCGCCTCCGGCCCGAGCAAGGCGATCACCCGGTCGAGCAGCGCCTCGACCCCTTCGCCGGTAGCCGCCGAGATCGGCACCGCCTGCTTCAGCGCCTTCTTCGCCGCCTTCAGCTGCTCGGGCTCGGCCATATCCACCCGGCTCAGCGCCACCACCTCCGGCTTGTCGCTCAGCCCCGCGCCATAGCTGTCGATCTCGCCGCGCACCGTCGCGTAGCTCCCCGCCGGATCCTCGCCCGCCGCATCGACCAAATGCAGCAGCACCCGCGTCCGCTCGACATGCCCCAGGAACCGGTCGCCGATCCCGGCGCCTTCCGCCGCCCCCTCGATCAGCCCGGGGATGTCGGCCATGACGAACTCGCGCCCCTTGTGCCGGACCACGCCGAGCTGCGGCCGCAGCGTCGTGAACGGGTAAGCGCCGACCTTCGCCTCGGCATTGGTC
>CAMPJH010000050.1 GCA_946886845.1 uncultured Sphingomonas sp.
CTCGGTTAGTGGCTCCGCCGTCGGCGCCTGCTCGGCGGGCTGGTTGAGCGGCACTTGCAAATTGCCCGTCGCCGGCGCGATTTCGTTGCCGTCGGTCTCGGCCGGGACGGCTTCCTCGGGCGGGGGCGGCGGCGTGGCGGTTTCATATTCCTCACCCGGCAGGGGTCGCGCCTTGCGCGTGACCGCCGGCGGCGCCTTGGCTGGCGGCGCGGTGATGCCTTCGTAGATGCACGAATCTAGCCCGTCGCGGCCGACCACGCCGATGCGGGCGCTGATCGTGTTGCCGTAGCGACGGGTGAAGCCTTTGGGTGCGACCGCTCCGCGCGACTTGGGCAAGGGCAGGACCGCGGCGATCCGCGCCGCCTCGGTGGCGGTCATCGCGCTGGCGTCGTGGCCGAAATAGCGCTGAGCGGCGGCGCTGACTCCATAGGTGCCGATGCCGGTCTCGGCGATATTGAGATAGACTTCCATGATGCGCCGCTTGGGCCACATCTGCTCGATCAGCAGCGTGAACCAGGCTTCCAGGCCTTTGCGGACATAGCCGCCGCCCTGCCACAGGAAGGCGTTTTTGGCGGTCTGCTGGCTGATCGTCGAGCCGCCGCGGATTCGACCTCCGCTGGCGTTGCGACGCGCCGCCTCCTGGATGGCGTCGAGGTCGAAGCCTTCATGCTGGCAGAACTTGCCGTCCTCCGCGGCAATCGCGGCGCGGACCATGTCGCGGTCGATCCTGGTGATCGGCATCCAGTCGCGGGTCGCGCCGCGCCCGGCGAAGATATCGCCGAGCATCGTCGCGGTGATCGGCGGGTTGATGAAGCGGTAGGCGAGCACCCACAGCAGCGACAGCAGGATGAAGCCGAGGACGATCCGCAAGATCCAGCTGAATATGCGCGCCGGCCAGCCGCGCTTGCGCCTGCGCTTATACGCCGGAATCGAGGATTTGGGCCTTTTCGCCATGGGCTCAGCCGGCCGCAGCCGGTTCGGTAGCGAGCGTCGCGATGAACCGGTCGGGGTCGATCGCCACGTCGTCCTGGCCGATCTGGTCGAACGGGTTTTCGAGATGATCCTGGATGTTCGACAGGCCGACCAGGATCAGCGCGAACAAGGCCGGCATGACGAAGAACAGGTCCGGCCTGAACTCGACCGCCTGATAGGCGAAATAGGGACCGTAGAGCACCGACAGCAGCAGAATGAAGAACTCGCTGAAGGCGCGCAGAGTCCGCGGGGTCCGATACTCGTAGATATGCTTGATGTTCTCGAAAGCGGCCATCATGTGGCTGACATATTGGTTGAGCCGGGAGCATTCGGTGGACGAGAGGTCCTGTGCCCGCATTTCGCGCACGAACACCGACAGGCGCCCGAACGCGGCATAGATTCGCGCTTCGTACCGCGGCTTTTCGCTCAACGGGCTGGTGAACATGTCTCGGCTGGCGCTGAGCAATTCGTAAAGCGCAGACTTCAGCTCGGCGTCGCGCCGATCGTCCTGGCTGGGCAACCAGTCGCGAGAGGCGAGGTACAGCGAGCGACCGTTAGCCTTGATCTTCGCATAATCCTCTAGGGCTTTTTCACGCCGGTTGTAAGCGGTGCTGATCGAGAAAACGAGCGGGAAGACGATTGCGGTGGCGACCAGGGTCAGCGGAAAATCCGCAGTGATTCCGAGCCTTAGCGACAGCCACGTCGAAAGCACGGCAAGCGCGGCGATAAGCAGGCTCTTGAGATTGACGACGTTTGCCAGGCTCGCAATGGACCGCATATTCGATGACTTCCCCCGATCGGCGCTACAGGCCTAGCCGAAAAGGCGCGCCCGCGAAAAGCCCGCGCTTCTTGCCGCAGTGCAGCAGCGCATTTACATCGGCTGCGCGATGATCTCGACCAACGACATCCGGCGCTCCTTCCTCGACTATTTCGAGAGGGCCGGTCACGTGCGGGTGCCGTCGGCCCCGCTGGTGCCGCACAACGACCCGACCCTGATGTTCGTCAACGCCGGCATGGTGCCGTTCAAGAATGTCTTCACCGGCCTGGAAACGCGGCCGTACAGCACGGCGACGAGCGCCCAGAAATGCGTGCGGGCGGGCGGCAAGCACAACGACCTCGACAATGTCGGCTACACCGCGCGCCACCACACCTTCTTCGAAATGCTCGGGAATTTCTCGTTCGGCGACTATTTCAAGGACCGCGCGATCGAGCTGGCCTGGAATTTGGTCACCAAGGAGTGGGCGATCGATCCCGCCAGGCTGACCGTCACCGTCTATCACACCGACGACGAAGCGTTCGACCTGTGGAAGCGGATCGCCGGCCTTCCCGAAGAACGGATCATCCGCATCCCGACCAAGGACAATTTCTGGGCCATGGGCGACGAGGGCCCGTGCGGCCCTTGTTCGGAGATCTTCTTCGACCATGGCGAGCATTTGTCGGGCGGACCTCCCGGAAGCGCCGACGAGGACGGCGACCGCTTCGTCGAGATCTGGAACCTGGTCTTCATGCAATATGAGCAGGTCGCGGGCGAGATCGTCTCAGAGCTTCCGAAAAAAAGCATCGACACCGGCCTCGGGCTCGAGCGCACCGCCGCGGTGCTGCAGGGCGTCCATGACAATTACGACACCGACACTTTCCGGGCGCTGATCGAAGCCAGCGAGGAGCTGACCCACACCCGGGCCGAGGGCGGCAACCAGGCCAGCCACCGGGTGATCGCCGACCATCTGCGCGCATCGGGCTTCCTGGTCGCCGACGGCGTGCTGCCGGCCAACGAGGGCCGGGGCTACGTGCTTCGCCGAATCATGCGCCGGGCGATGCGGCACGCGCACCTGCTCGGCGCCAAGGAGCCGCTGATGTACCGGCTGGTGCCGGCGCTGGTTGCGGAAATGGGCGCCGCTTATCCCGAGCTGGTCCGCGCCCAGCCGCTGATCGAGGCGACCTTGAACCAGGAAGAGGTCCGGTTCCGCCAGACGCTGGTGACGGGTCTCAAGCTGCTCGACGAGGCGTCCGCCGACCTTGCCGAAGGCGGCACGCTGTCCGGCCAAACCGCCTTCAAGCTCTACGACACCTATGGCTTCCCCTACGATTTAACCGAGGATGCGCTGCGCGCGCGCGGGCTCCAGGTCGACCGCGACGGCTTCGACCAGGCGATGGCCAAGCAGAAAGCGGCGGCCCGCGCTGCCTGGAAAGGGTCCGGCGAGCACGCTTCCGACGATCTGTGGTTCGACCTTGCCGAGGAGTTCGGAAGCACCGAGTTCACCGGCTATTCGGGCGACGAAGGCGAAGGCGTGGTCCTCGCCATCCTCAAAGACGGAAAACGCGTCGATGCTGCCGAAATCGGCGACACGGTCGAGATCCTGGTCAACCAGACGCCCTTCTATGGCGAGAGCGGCGGGCAGATCGGCGACACAGGAAAACTGACCACACTCAAGGGCTTCGAAGGCGAAGTTGAGGATACGAAGAAGCCGCTTGGCCGGCTCCACGTACTCCGGACGAAGGTCATTGCCGGCGAATTGAGAGTTGGCGACCCGGTTCATCAGAAGGTCGATTCCGAGCGCCGCGACCGGATTCGCGCCAATCACAGCGCGACTCACCTGCTGCACGCCGCGCTGCGACATCGGCTCGGAACCCACGTCACCCAAAAGGGCAGCCTGGTCGCTCCCGACTATTTCCGCTTCGATTTCTCGCATCCCAAGGCGCTGACCCGGGAGGAAATCGAGCAGGTTGAGGCCGACGTGAACGCCCAGATCCGACGCAACGAGCCGGTGGCCACCCGGCTGATGACCCCCGACGAAGCGATCGCCGCCGGGGCGATGGCATTGTTCGGCGAGAAATATGGCGACGAGGTCAGAGTGCTGTCGATGGGCCGCGGCGAAGACGAGCATTATTCGGTCGAGCTGTGCGGCGGCACGCACGTCCGCGCATTGGGCGACATCCAGCTGCTCAAGATCGTCTCGGAAAGCGCAGTTTCGTCGGGAGTGCGGCGGATCGAGGCGCTGACCGGGGAGGCGGCGCGCCAGTGGCTGACCGACCGCGAAGCCAGGCTGCGCGAAGCGGCGGCGACCCTGAAGAGCGCGCCCGACGAGGTGCCGGCGCGGATCGCGGCGCTGGTCGAGGACCGCAAGCGGCTCGAGCGCGAACTCGCCGACGCCAAAAAGGCGCTGGCGACGGCCGGCGGGGTAAAATCGGAAGGCCCGGCACCCGAGGAGGTCAACGGCCACAAATTCCTCGGCCAGGTCGTCGAAGGCCTCGATCCAAAGGACCTGCGCTCGACGGTCGACGCAATGAAGCAGCGCGTCGGCTCGGGTGTCGCTGCATTGGTCGCAGTGAACGATGGCCGGGCCAGCGTCGCCGTTGGAGTGACCGATGACCTGACCAAGCAATTTAACGCTGTGGATTTGCTCAAGGCCGCGGTCGCGGCTCTCGGCGGGCAGGGCGGCGGGGGTCGCCCGGACATGGCCCAAGGTGGCGGCCCCGACGGCTCCAAGGCCGACGAGGCGCTCGAAGCGGTCAAAGGCGCGCTGGAGAAAGTCGCGGCCTAGCCGCTCGTCGAATCCCTGAGTCGCCGCCGTCCAAGCCGCGGCGCTTCTTCCAGCTCCGCTTCCGACTTGATCTGGGCGCGCAGCTCGTCGCGCTTTTCGTGGATCGAGGCGATCACCGGGCCCATTGCCACTCCGAGATCGACCAGCGCCGCCTCCGACAGCTGCAGCGAGGCTTCGAGCGTCTCCGGCACGGCGTCGGTCACTCCGGCCTTGTAGAGCTCGGCGGCATGGGCGGTGTCGCGGGCGCGCGCGACGATCGGCAAGTCCGGGAACATTTGCCGCAGCCGCGCCGCGAGGCGATTGATGAGCACGGGGTTGTCCATCGTCAGGATGAATGCGCTCGGCTCGCGTTCCCGCAGTCGCTCGAGCAGCTCGGGATGGGCAACATCGCCGAACAGCACGTCATAGCCTTCGTTTCGGGCCGCGGCGACCGCGTCGACGTCGACGTCGATCGCCAGATAGTCCTTGTCATGGGCGGCGAGCATGTCGGCGACCATCCTGCCAACCCGCCCGAAGCCGAAGATCACGACCTGCCCGGGCTCGGCCGTTTCGACGACCGCGCCCACCGCTTCGCCTGCCACCCGGCGACCAGCGAAGCGGCCGAGCTTTGCGAGCAACGGCGTTATCGTCAGGCCAAGAGCGGTGACGATTTGCCAGAAGGCGGCGGTCTCGGGCTGGATCAGCTGCGCCGCCGCGGCCGCGCTGAGGACGATGAGCGTGGTTTCCGACGGCGAGGCCATCAGCACCCCGGTTTCGGCGGCCACCGCCGGTGATGCGCCTTCCAACCGGAGGAGCAGGGCCGTCACCACTGCCTTGACGAGGAGGACGCCGGCGACGGCGAGCAGGATTTCCTGCCAACTGCCGAAAACCAGCCGGATGTCGATGCTCATCCCGACGGTGATCAGGAAGATTCCAAGTCCGAGGCCGCGGATCGGCGCGGTGACGACCTCGACCTCGCCGCGATATTCGGTCTCGGCGATAACGATTCCGGCGATGATCGCCCCGAACACCGGCGAGAAGCCGACCGCGGAGGTGATCAGGCTGGCGACGATCACCACCAGCAGGCAGACCGACAGGAACAGCTCGGGGCTCTTGGTTCGGGCGGCCTGAGCGAACAGGCCAGGCAGCAGCAGCCGCCCGCCGATCAGCAAGCCGATTGCGGCCAACGCGCCAAGCAGCAGGGTCGAGAGCAGGGATCCGACGCCGGCGTCGGCCGCGAAGGGCGCCATCGCCCCGAGCGCGAAAGCGATCGGCACCAGGGCGAGGTCCTCGAACAGCAGCATGCCGAGCGCCGAGCGGCCGACGGCGCTGTGGGTGCCGACCAGCGGGATGACGAGCGCCGTCGACGACAATGCCAGCGCTAGCCCGAGACCGATCGCGCCCTGGGCGCCCTGCCCGAGCAGGTAGAGCCCGAAGCCGATGACGGCCGCGCAGCCGAGCAACTCGGCGGCGCCGACTCCGAAGACGATCCGGCGCATGCTCCATAGCCGGCGGAAGGACAGCTCAAGGCCGATCGAGAACAGCAATAGGATGACCCCGAGCTCGGCGAACGGCTCGATCGCGTCGGCGTTGGAGATCGTCAAATAGTTCAGCCAGGGATACTGGCCGGTGAGCGAGCCGAGCGCCGCCGGACCGGCCAGAAAGCCGACCAGGATGAAGCCGATGACCGGACTGATCCGGAGGCGGGCGAAGGCCGGGATGACGATTCCAGCGGCGCCGAGGATGACCAAAGCGTCGCTGAAACCCGAAGTGCTGAACTCACCACCGTGCATGGCGGCTTTTAAGCAGGGGAGGGACGGCGTGTCACCCGCGCCGAGGACGGTCGGCTGAAGTCATGCCGTCGCCGGCTCTCCCCAATTCGCCATCGCCGCATCGAGATTGGCGACGATCGCCTCGAAGAACTGCTCGGTGGTCATCCACGGCTGGTCGGGGCCGACGAGGATCGCCAAATCCTTGGTCATGTGGCCGCTTTCGACAGTTTCGACGCATACCCGCTCGAGGGTCTCGGCAAAGCGGACGACTTCGGGCGTGTCGTCGAACTTGCCGCGATATTTGAGCCCGCCGGTCCAGGCGAAAATCGAAGCGATCGGGTTGGTCGAGGTCGCCTTGCCCTGCTGGTGCATGCGATAATGGCGGGTAACCGTGCCGTGGGCGGCTTCGGCCTCGACCGTCTTGCCGTCGGGGGTCATCAGGATCGACGTCATCAGGCCGAGCGAACCGAAGCCCTGGGCGACGAGGTCCGATTGCACGTCGCCGTCGTAATTCTTGCAGGCCCAGACGAACTTGCCGCTCCACTTGAGCGCGCTGGCGACCATGTCGTCGATCAGGCGGTGTTGATATTCGATGCCAGCTTTCTCGAATTGTTCTTTGTAATCGCTGTTATAAATGTCCTGGAAGATATCCTTGAACCGGCCATCATAGGCTTTGAGGATGGTGTTCTTGGTCGACAGATAGACCGGCCAGCCGCGGTTGAGGCCGTAATTGAAGCAGGCGTGGGCGAAGTCGCGGATCGAATTGTCGAGATTGTACATGCCCATGGCGACTCCCGAATCGGGAAAGTCGAACACTTCAAACTCTAGCTCGTCGCCATTTTCGCCGGTCCATTTGATGGTCAGCTTGCCCGGTCCCGGCACCCTAAAGTCGGTCGCCTTATACTGATCGCCGAAGGCATGGCGGCCGACGACGATCGGGTCGGTCCAGCCGGGAATCAGCCGCGGCACGTTGGACAGGACGATCGGCTCGCGGAAGACGACCCCGCCGAGGATATTGCGGATCGTGCCGTTGGGCGACTTCCACATCTGCTTGAGGTTGAATTCCTCGACCCGTGCCTCGTCGGGCGTGATCGTCGCGCATTTGACGCCGACGCCGTGCTTCTTGATCGCCTCGGCGGCCTCGATGGTGATCCGGTCCTCGGTCTCGTCGCGCTTCTCGATCGACAAATCGTAATAGAGCAGGTCGATGTCGAGATAGGGCAGGATCAGCCGTTCGCGGATCCACTGCCAGATGATTCGGGTCATCTCGTCGCCGTCGAGCTCGACGACCGGGTTCTTCACCTTGATCTTGGCCATTTGAGTCCTGTTGTGCTGGAGCAAGGGCGTGGCGGGCGCATAGGCGATGGGCTTGGCGCAGCGCAACCGCGGCCAATTGTGAATGCTCGTCCGCCACTTTAAGGGGTCCGGCCATGCCCGAACTCGAAAAGCCGGCCAGCCCGCTCATTACCACCAACGTCAAATGGCGATTTCCCTCGGTCCATCCAGAGGGGCGCAAGTTCCTGCTGGTCTCCGCGATCGCCACCCTGGTCGTCTATGGCGGGGTGAGCCACTTCCTCGGCTGGCTGCTGGTCGGCTTGACGATCTGGATAGCGGCGTTCTTCCGCGACCCGATCCGGACGACGCCGGTCGGAAAGCCGCTGGTCGTCGCCCCGGCCGACGGCCTGATCACGACGATCGCCAAGGTGCCGCCGCCGCGCGAGCTCGCCGGGGAGGGCGGCCTGACGGATTCGGAGATGACCCGGATCTCGATTTTCATGAGCGTCTTCGACGTCCACATCAATCGCTCGCCGGTCAGCGGCCGCGTCCGGCGCATGGCCTACGTTCCCGGCAAGTTCGTCAACGCCGACCTCGACAAGGCCAGCGAGGAGAATGAGCGCCAGCATTTCCTGATCGAAGGCGAGGACGGCACGCAGATCGGCGTGACCCAGATTGCCGGCCTGGTCGCGCGGCGGATTCTGACATTCGTCGGCGAAGGCGATTCAGTGGTAGCCGGCCAGCGGATCGGGATGATCCGCTTCGGCAGCCGGGTCGACGTCTATCTTCCGGCTGGGACCGGGCCGATGGTGCTGCTCGGGCAGCGCGCGATCGCCGGCGAGACGGTGCTTGCTGAAATCGGTGTCGAGCCCGGGCTGACGGGACAGAGCCAATGAGCAAGGCAGCGGGCAGGGAGGGCATTCCCTTCCGCGCCCTGGTGCCCAACGCTGTCACCGCTCTGGCCTTGTGCTTCGGCCTGACCGGCGTCCGGTTCGCCGTTTCGGCCTTCGAAGGCAATGATGCGCATTGGGAGATTGCGCTTGCCTGCGTGATCGGGGCCGGAGTGCTCGACGGCATGGACGGACGGATCGCGCGGCTGCTGCGCGCCCAGAGCCGCTTCGGCGCCGAGCTAGACAGCCTGTCAGACGTCATCGCCTTCGGGGTTGCACCGGCGCTGGTCATGTTCCTGTGGTCGCTGAGCGCGGCGCCGCAGTTCGGCTGGATCGCGGCGCTGGCGCTTGCGCTCGCCTGCGCGCTTCGGCTGGCCCGCTTCAACGCCCAGATCGACGCCGACGAGCAGCCCCACAAATCCGCCGGCTTCCTGACCGGAGTGCCGGCTCCCGCGGCTGCGGGGCTAGCCTTCGTCCCCCTCTATTTCTGGTTGATCACCGGATCGGAGGAATTTCGCGCCTGGTACGTGACGATGCCCTGGGTGCTGTTCGTCGCGATCCTGATGATCTCGAGTGTCGCGACGTTCAGCTGGTCGAGCCTTCGAGTGCGCCGCTCGTCGCGATTATTCGCGATTGCCGGAATCGGCCTTCTCGGTGCGGCGCTGGTCACCAACCCGTGGGTCACGCTGCTGGCAATCGCGCTGCTCTACGTTGCGGTCCTGCCATTCAGCATCGCCGCTTATGCCCGAGTCAAACGCCGGAAAGCCTTGGCAGGCGCTTGAAGCCGCCGCGGCCGAACAAGGCGGCGACGATGGCGCCGCGGCTGTCGCGCAATTGCTGGAGGGCAAGGCTCCCGGCGATCCAGAAGCAGGCCAGGAAGAGAAGATTCAAAAGCGGTCCAAGCATTGCAGTCGTCCCTGTTTCGTGTTGAAGCGCCGGCCGCACTGCAGCGCTGGGACGGTCTAATGTTCCTGCTTTGTTCTCTTTTGTCAAGAGCCGCATCTCAAGTTCCCGCAAGAGGTTGAATCGGCGGCCTTGTTCGGCTAGGGGCGCCGCATCCCACAGGTGGAGCTCACATCCCGGTGCCGGCCGAAAGGCCGGTGACACGGCTCCACCGAGGCAAAACCGGAAGGAGAAGACCTATGGCGACCACCGTCGTCACCATGCAGCAATTGCTCGAGGCCGGAGCGCATTTCGGCCACCAGACCCATCGTTGGAACCCGCGGATGAAGCCGTATATTTTCGGCGACCGCAACGGCGTCCACATCATCGATTTGTCGCAGAGCGTGCCGTTGTTCGCCCGCGCGCTCGATTTCGTCCAGCAGGCCGTCGCCCGCGGCGGCAAGGTGCTGTTCGTCGGCACCAAGCGCCAGGCGCAGGATGCGGTCGCGGAAAGCGCGCTCGCCTGCGGCCAGCATTTCGTCAACCATCGCTGGCTCGGCGGAATGCTGACCAACTGGAAGACGATCTCCAACTCGATCAAGCGCTTCAAGAGCCTCGAGGAGC
>CAMPJH010000051.1 GCA_946886845.1 uncultured Sphingomonas sp.
GCGTTGTTGAGGTGGTCGTCGCCGCGGATCACGTGGCTGACGCCCATATCATGGTCGTCGACCACCACTGCAAGCATGTATGTCGGGCTTCCGTCGGAGCGCAGAAGCACGAAATCGTCGATCTCGCTGTTCTGGACGGTCACTCGCCCCTGGACCTTGTCGTCGATCGCGGTCTCGCCCTCTCGCGGCGCCTTCAGGCGGATCACCGACGGTCCTTCGCCTTCCTCGGCACAATCGCGCCAGCGACTGTCGATCCGGAACGGCCGCCGCTCTTTCTGGGCGCGCTCGCGCTGCTCGCTCAGCTCCTCCTGGGTCAGCCAGCAGCGATAGGCGTGGCCGCGTTCGAGCAACTGGTGGGCGACTTCGGCGTGCCGAGCCCAGAATTGCGACTGATAATATTCGTGGCCGTCCCAATCGAGCCCGAGCCAGCGCATCCCGTCGAGGATCGCGGCAATTGCTGCATCGGTCGAGCGGGCTTTGTCGGTATCCTCGATGCGCAGCAGGAACTTGCCGCCGTGGTGGCGCGCGAACAGCCAGTTGAACAAGGCGGTGCGGGCGCCGCCGATATGCAGGAATCCGGTCGGCGAGGGCGCGAAGCGCGTGACAATGTTTGAATCGCTTGCGCTCAAGCGCGCTTTCCTCTTGTTTCGGTTGTGCAATGCAATGGACGAGCGCCCCTAACATAGCGGGTGCGCCTCTTCCACAGCGGGCTCGGGGCTATTGGAGGGCGCAATTCAGCGCGGCTCGGGAGAGGATCGAAGCCTTTCTCGAGGCCGAGCGCGCGCAGCTTCCGCCCTGGTTCGTGGTCGGCTTCGGGACAGGGATCGCCGCCTGGTTCGCGCTCGATACGCCAATGCAGTGGCTGGCTCTGGTGGCGCTTGGCGGCGGCGGTGCGATCGCCGGCTTCGCGCTCCGCGGCGGACGTTCCGAGCGGGCGGCCGGCTGGTTCGCGCTAGCAATGATGCTCGGCTGCGCCCTGGTTTGGGCGCGCTCGGCCTGGGTCGCGGCGCCGCGCATCGTCCGGCCTCAAATCGCAGCCTTCGAAGCCCGGATTGAACGGGTCGAGCCGCTGGTCGCCAAGGGTGATGTCCGGCTGACCTTGGCGCCGACCGATCCGGCGCTTCCGCCGCGAATCCGGGTGTCGCTGGACGCCAGGGACGCGCCGCCCCACCTCGCCAACGACGCCCGAATCCGGCTCCGGGCACGGCTGACCGGGCCGCCGCCGATGGCGCTTCCAGGCACCTACGACTTCGCTCGCGACGCGTGGTTTCGCGGCATCGGCGGGGTCGGCCGGGCGCTCGGGCCGGTCGAGGTGCTGGCGCCCGGCACCCTGAGCGGCCTCGACGGCGCTCGCGACCGGCTCGGCCGCCATATCCGCGATCGCCTTCCCGGCGCGTCCGGCGGAATCGCCACGGCGCTCGCCACCGGCGACCAGAACGCGGTCGGCAAGGAGGATGCGGAGGCGATGCGCCGAAGCGGCCTCACGCATTTGCTCAGCGTCAGCGGCCTGCACATCGCCGCCGTAGTCGGTGCGGCGATGCTGCTGACCCTCAAGCTCTTGGCGTTGTCGGAGCGGCTGGCCTTGCGCTTCAACCTGGTGCTGGTGGCGGCCGGCGCCGGCGCGCTCGCCGGGGTCGGCTACACGCTGCTGACGGGCGCCCAGGTGCCGACCGTGCGCAGCTGCATCGTCGCGCTGCTCGTGCTTGCCGGAATTGCGCTCGGGCGCGATGCATTGAGCCTTCGGCTGCTTTCGGTCGCGGCGCTCGTCATCCTGCTGTTCAAGCCCGAGTCGCTGGCCGGGGCCAGCTTCCAGCTGAGCTTTGCCGCGGTGACTTCGATCATCGCGCTGCATTCGACGCAATGGGCGCGGCGGACCTTCATGCGCCGCGACGAAGGCCCGTTCGCCCGCTTCGGCCGGGCAATCCTGGCGATGCTGGCTACCGGGCTGGCGGTCGAGATCGCGCTGATCCCGTTCGCCCTCTACCATTTCCACAAGGCCGGCCTCTACGGGATCGGCGCCAATCTCGTCGCCATCCCGCTCACCACCTTCGTCATCATGCCGCTGGAGGCGGGAGCGTTGCTGCTGGACTCGATCGGGCTTGGCGCTCCGCTCTGGTACCTGACGGGACTGGCGATCGACGGGCTTTTGTGGATGGCGCGAACCGTCGGAAGCGCCAAGGGCGCGGTCGCCACGCTGGCGGCTATGCCCGGCTGGGCCTTTGCGATGATCATCGCCGGCGGGCTTTGGCTGTGCCTGTGGAATGGCCGGATCCGGCTGTACGGGCTGGTCCCGTTCCTGATTGGAACGGCGGCCGCCGCCGCGGCGCCGGTTCCGGACCTCCTCGTGACCGGCGATGGCCGGCACCTGGCCATCGTCGAAGCCGGCGGCGCCCCGCTTATCCTTCGCGCCCGGAGCGGCGATTTCGTCCGTGAGCTGTTCGCCGAGAATTCAGGGTTCGACGGCGACCCGGCGATCCTCGATTCGGCGCCGTTCGCATCCTGCTCGCGCGATTCGTGCGTCGCCGACGTGGTTCGTTCCGGCCGCTCGTGGCGGGTGCTGTCGACGCGCTCCTCGCAGCGCATCGACTGGCGCGAGCTGGTGACCGCCTGCGCCGGTGCGGAGATAGTCGTTTCCGACCGGTGGCTGCCGCGCGGCTGCACGCCCAATTGGCTCAAGCTCGACCGCGATTCGCTCGGTCGCACCGGCGGGGTTGCGATCTACCTCGGTGCTCGGCCACGGGTGGAGACCGTCGCCGAGCGGCTCGGCAAACATCCATGGGCCGCTGACGGGCCAGCGAAAATGCGCTAGGTCCTGGCGTTCCTCACGGGAGGCTGGTCATGCCGGATTATGTGATCGAGCGGGATATGCCGGGCGTCGGATCGCTGAGCAAGGACGAGCTCAAGGGTGCGTCGCAAGCGAGCATGGGCGCCCTTTGCGAACTCGGCCCGACGATCCAATGGGTCCACAGCTACGTAACCGACAACAAGATCTACTGCGTCTACCGGGCGCCGAACGAGCAGATCATCCGCGAGCACGCCGCGCTCGGCGGCTTTCCATGCAACAAGGTCAGCCGGGTTTGCACCATCATCGACCCGACGACGGCCGAATAGCTAGGCCTCGGCCGACTGCCAGACCGCGAGCTCGCTTCCCGACGGGTCGACGAAATGGAACCGGCGGCCGCCCGGGAAAGAGAAGATCGGCTTGGCGATGACGCCGCCGGCCTTGGTGACCGAGTCGAACGCCGCCTCGAGGTCGGCGACCCGGATGACAGGCAAGGGCGCCGAGAGCGCCTCGTCCTGCTGGCCACTGAGGCCGACATCGACGTCGCCGGTCGTGGTCGCCGAATAATCGGGGCCAAAATCGGTGAACTGCCAGCCGAACGCCTTTGAATAAAATGCCCGCGTCAGCTCGTGCGCCGTGGCGCTGGGCAGTTCGATATAGTCGATGCGGCCGCTCGTCATCGCCTCAATACCGCCGGATCAGTCCAGTCAGCCGGCCCTGGATCCGCACTCGGCTTTCGTCATAGCGTTGCGCTTCGTAGCGGGCATTGGCGGGGTCGAGGCGGACCATCGGGCCTTCGCGCCGATAGGTCTTCAGGGTTGCTTCCTCCTCGTCGATCAGGGCGACGACGATCTCACCGTCGCGGGCGGTGTCGACCTTGCGGATTAGCGCGAAATCGCCGTCGAGGATGCCTTCCTCGATCATCGAATCGCCCGAAACCTCCAGCGCATAATGCTCGCCCGGGCCGAGCAGCGCCGCCGGCACCGCGAAGCCCTCGGTGCCCTGCAGCGCCTCAATCGGCGTTCCCGCCGCGATCCGCCCGTGCATCGGGATCTCGATCGTGTCGTTGGCCGCGGCCGGCACGACCGGCCTGGCCGTCAGCGCCGCGGGGGCGCTGGATTCGGGCAGCTTGATCACCTCGAGCGCCCGCGCCCGGTTCGGCAGCCGGCGGATGAAGCCGCGCTCCTCGAGCGCCGAAATCAGCCGGTGGACTCCCGACTTGGACTTAAGGTCGAGCGCCTCGCGCATCTCGTCGAAGCTCGGGCTGACGCCGGATTCGCCGAGACGCTCGTTGATGAACAGAAGAAGTTCGCGCTGCTTGGCCGTCAACATGGAATCAGCCCCCGTGGCATTGGAACGAACGGGGAACGTGTAGGAAACAAACCATCATGCGTCAAGCTGGCGGATTCGAAACTGCCTAGAGTCCGCCGCTGATGATCCGCTTCTTGGCCGCCGCGATCGCGGCTTCGTTGCGCTTGGCGCCGACGTCCTCGCGGATCGCGGCCAGGAATTCCTGTGCATATTCCTGTGCCAGCGGCTCGCTGAACTGGCTTTGCACCTGGGCGATCAGCGCGGGCTGGTTGAGCGCGTTGCCGGGAATGATCTTGTCGACCTTGACCACGAAATAGCCGCGGCCTTCGGGGTCGGCTCCGACCTGCGCCTTGCCCTGGGCAGTGGTGAACAGGGTGCGTAGCGGGGCGGGCACCTTGTCGCCCATCTCGCTGAGCTGGATTCGGCGGGCGCGGGCGGTCTGGACCGGTGGCAGCCCGCCCGGCGCATTCGCTTGCCTGGCCGCGTCGCCGAGCGAGGTGGCGCCGCCGCCCCTCGCGGCAATGGCGGTGGCGAGCGCCCGCGCCAGCTTCGACGATTCCTGCCGCAGCCAATCGATCTCGACTTGCTCGCGAACGCTGGCCAACGGCGCCGGGGCCGCCGGGATGACCTGCGCGGGGGCGACCAGGGCGAAGCTCTCGGCGCCAACCTGCTCGATTACGGGATCGTCGCTCGGCGCAAGTTCGAATCCGCCCTTAAGCGCCGCCGCCAGCTCGGGCGGGAACTTGTATGTTGGATTGCCGCGGGCGGCGCCGCTGGCGGTGACGGCAGGCGTCGTCATCACCTGCAGGCTGCCCGCCTTGGCGGCGTCTACGAAATTGCTGCCGCCGTCGAGCGCGTCCTGGACCTTGTCGACCAGGTCGGCGATCGCCTCCTTGCGCTTCTCCGACGTCAGTTGCGCCGCAATTTCGGGACGCGCCGCCGCCAGCGACTTGCCTGGCTGGGTCCGGACCGACTCGATCCTGACCACATGCCAGCCGAGATCCGACTGGACCGGGCCAACGACGGTGCCCGCCTGGGCCCGGAAGGCGGCCGCGGCGACTTGGTCGCCGGCAAGCCCGGCGAACTCCTGCCGGGTCTGCGGCCCGACCGACACGTCCGCTGCGCTCAGGCCGGCCGGCCTGACGGCGTCGACGAAGCTGCCGCTTCGGGCGCGCTGGGCGATCTGGCGCGCAACATTCTGGTCCGGGACCACCGCCTGGCTGATCACCCTGATTTCCTTGGCCCCGTAAGTGGCTTGGTTGGCGTTGTAATAGGCCGCGATCTCCTGGTCGGAGGCGGTGACGTTGGCGACCTGCTCGGGGCCGATCCGGGCAATCCTCAGCACCCTTTGCTCGGGCACCATGTAACGGTTGCGATTCTGGACATAGAATTGCTGGAGCTGCGCGTCGGTCGGCTTGAGCCGTTCGGCGAACGGCCGCAGCGGGATCAGCTGGACCTGCCCCTGCCGCTCCTCGAGCAGCATCGATGCGTAGGGCGTCGCAATCCCGATCGGCACCCGCGCATTGCTCGCCGCCGGGGTCAGCAGCAGCCGCTGGAGCAGCCCGCCGGTAATCAGTGCCCGGACTTCCGAATCGCTCATCCGCTGGCGGGTCAGGAACGCCTGATAGGCTTCGGTGCTGACCCGTCCGTCGAGCCCTTTGACGCCGGGCAGGTTGGCGATTTCCGCGTCGACCAGCCGCTTCGACAGCACCAGCCCATGCGCCTTTGCGAAGGCTTCGAGGGCGCGGGCATTGATCAGTTCCTGCAGGATTGCCTCGAAATCGCCGCCGAGCGACGAATAATCGGCTTCCGGGTTCTGCTCGCGGACCTGCGCCAGCCGCCGCTGCATCGCGCTGCTCATGTCGCGGTCGGTGATTTCGAGGTCGCCGGCCTGGGCGAGCGTCGTGCTGCTCAGACCGCCGCTGCCGAGGCCGAGGTTCTGGACGTCGCCCATCGCGAAACCGATGAAGATGAACAGGCCGATGAGGACGATGACGGCCGTGCCGATCCATGACTTGGACGCGCGGCGGAATGAGGTGAGCATGCTGGGTCGGGGCTTTCACATTTGGAGGTTGAGCGCCGCTTTACGGGCCGCCGCTTGCGCCTTCAAGCGCGGCGCGGCTACGGCTTCCGCAGCTCAAGAGGACAGGCAATGGCGCGAAGGAAACTGATCGTCGGCAATTGGAAGATGCATGGGCTCGCCGCCGACATCGCCGAGATCGAGAAGATTGCCGAGGCAGCCGCTCGCTTTCCGCAGGTCGACGTCGGGGTCTGCGTTCCCGCGACCCTGATCGAGCGGGCGGTGCGAGCCGTTCCCAATCTACCGATCGGAGCCCAGGACGTTCACCACGCCGAAGCCGGCGCCCATACCGGCTGCATCTCGACGGCGATGCTCGCCGATGCCGGGGCGGCGATCGTCATCGTCGGGCACTCCGAACGGCGCGAGGCGCAGCGCGAGAGCGACGAGCATGTCCGGGCCAAGGCGGAGGCGGGGCTCAAGGCCGGCCTGCTCGTCATCCTGTGCGTCGGCGAATCGCTGGCCGTGCGCGAAGCCGGCGAAGCGGTTGCGACGGTCGAACGGCAGCTCGGCGCGTCGCTTCCGCGCGGCGTCGAGGTCGCCGGGCTGGCGATCGCCTATGAGCCGGTCTGGGCGATCGGCACCGGCCAGGTCCCGACCATTGCCGACATCGCTGAAATGCACGCGGCACTGCGCCGGCGGCTGGTCGCAGCCTACGGCGATGCCGGTGCGAGCATCCGCATCCTCTACGGTGGCTCGGTCAAACCATCGAACGCCGCCGAGATCTTCTCGGTCGACGACGTCGACGGCGCTTTGGTCGGCGGTGCCAGCCTCAAGGCCGCCGATTTCGTGCCGATCGTCGAAGCGGCGGCGTTGAAAGCGTGAGCCGGGCTCGCTAAGTCGCCGCGATAATCATCAAAGGCCCGCCGATGTTCACCTTCCTGTTGATCCTCCAGACCATTGTCGCCGCGTCGCTGGTCGGCGTCATCCTGATGCAGCGCTCGGAAGGCGGCGGGCTTGGGGTCGGGGGAAGCTCGTCGGGGTTCATGACCGCGCGCGGGGCGGCCGATTTCCTGACCCGCACGACCGCGGTCCTGGCGGCGTTGTTCATCATCCTCGCCATCGCTCTGGCGGCGATCGCCGGGGTCAGCCGCCAGCCGGCGACCATCGACACCTCGCTCGCCAACCAGGTCGCCCCAGCGACGCCCGCAACCGGCGTCCCGGTTGCCGGCCAGCCGGCCCAGCAGCAAGCGCCCGCCAACGACCAGGCGCCGACCCAGAACGCGCCGGCCGTTCCGCTCGCGCAATAAGTTTTCCCAACTTTTTTGACTTAGGTGGGTTGCCCTTGCAGGCACTCGCCGCCTAAGCCTCGTCTCCCATGGCGCGGTTCATTTTCGTCACCGGCGGCGTGGTCTCATCGCTTGGCAAGGGTTTGCTCTCGGCATCGCTCGGGGCGCTGCTGCAGGCGCGCGGGTTCAAGGTCCGGATTCGCAAGTTCGACCCCTATTTGAACGTCGATCCGGGGACCATGTCGCCCTATCAGCACGGCGAGGTCTACGTTACCGACGACGGCGCCGAGTCCGACCTCGACCTCGGCCATTATGAGCGCTTCACCGGCGTCTCCGCCCGCCAGTCCGACAATATCACCACCGGCCGAATCTATCGCGACATCATCGCCCGCGAGCGCCGCGGCGACTATCTCGGCGCCACCGTCCAGGTGATCCCGCACGTCACCAACGCCATCAAGGAGTTCGCGCTCAACGACATCGACGACGTCGACTTCGTCATCTGCGAGATCGGCGGCACCGTCGGTGACATCGAGAGCCTGCCGTTCATCGAGGCGATCCGCCAGCTTCGCAACGACCTCGGACGCGACAATACGGTCAGCGTCCACACCACCCTCGTCCCGTGGATCAAGGCCGCCGGCGAGCTGAAGACCAAGCCGACCCAGCATTCGGTCCGCGAGCTCTCCAGCCTCGGGGTCCAGCCCGACGTGCTCTTGTGCCGCACCGACCGCGAGCTTCCCGAAAGCGACCGCGAGAAGATCGCCTTGTTCTGCAACGTGCCCAAGTCGGCGGTGATCCCGGCGCTCGACGCCCGCTCGATCTACGACGTGCCGCTGCAATATCACGCCGCCGGCCTCGACGACGAAGTGCTCCGCGCCTTCCGCATCGGCGACGCTCCGCGGCCCGATCTCGCCCGCTGGACCGACATCATGGACCGGCTCGACAATTACGAAGGCGAGGTGACGATCGGCGTGGTCGGCAAATATGTCGGCCTTCCCGACGCCTACAAGAGCCTCAACGAGGCGCTGATCCACGGCGGGCTGGCCAACCGCGCAAAGGTCAACGTCCGCTGGCTCGACGCCGAATTGTTCGAAAGCGATGACGAGAATCTCGCCGCCGTGCTCGAGCCGCTCGACGGGATCCTCGTCCCCGGCGGATTCGGCGAGCGCGGCAGCGAAGGCAAGATCGCCGCCGTGAAGTTCGCCCGCGAGCGCGAAATCCCCTTCTTCGGCATTTGCCTCGGCATGCAGATGGCCTGCATCGAAGGCGCCCGCGACGCCGGCGTCGACCAGGCGTCGAGCACCGAGTTCGGTCCGACTCCCGAGCCGGTGATCGGCCTGATCACCGAATGGATGAGCCCCGAAGGGCTGCAGGAGCGCGCCGCCGATGGCGACCTCGGCGGCACCATGCGGCTCGGCGCCTATGAGGCAGAGCTCGGGCATAATAGCCGCGCCGCCACCGTATATGGCGCCACCCGGATCAGCGAGCGGCACCGCCACCGCTACGAGGTCAACACCCATTATGTCCCGGCGCTCGAGAAGAGCGGCCTGGTCATCTCCGGAATGTCGCCCGACGGCCGCCTGCCCGAGATCATCGAGCGGCCCGACCATCCGTGGTTCATCGGCGTCCAGTTCCACCCCGAACTGAAAAGCCGCCCGTTCGAGCCGCATCCATTGTTCGCCGGCTTCGTCGGCGCCGCGCTGGAACAGAGCCGGCTCGTCTAGCGTGCTCCCGTGGCACGATTCGGTGCCGCTTTAATTTTCTGTTAAACTGACAGGTTCCCCGGAGTCGGGGGACGCGTTCCACTAGCGGGTCGGCCGCTCGGTTTAGAGGCAGCTTGACGGCTGCAGGGGGATCGAATGAAAAAGTGGTTCTTGATCGCGGCTGCGACCAGCGTTGGCTTGGCCAGCGCCGCCGCCGCTGACCCGGTGCCCGTCGCAACGTCCACAGGTACCGCGAGCGGGCTTCAGAAAGCGCAGGGGACCGTCAGCAACCTGCCTGGGGACGGAGCGGTCAAGGCCGACACGCAGCCGAAGCCCGACCCAAGCGGCCAGAAGGCGAGCGACTACAAACCCGAACAGAAGCCACTAAAGATCACAGAGCCGCCGCCACCGCCCAAGCCGGAATAGCGGCACCACGACGGGCGGGCCGGGCAATGAGACATCCAGCGATGTTACGCCCGGCCGGCTCGCGACTTTTCAACGGGAGGAACAATGCGCCAGCTCTTGATGTCCCTAACCTTGGCGATTTTCGTGGTATCGACTGCCGGCGCCCAAGACGTACCTATTCCCTGCGACCCCGTGACTTGCCCGCCGATCGATCCGTGCAAACTTGCCCCCGAACGATGCAATCCGCCAGGAGGTCCGATTCCGCCCGAGCCCGAGCCCGAGCCGGAGCCAAAGCCGGACCCGAAGCCCGAGCCTGAGCCGCAACCGACCGCTTAGGGCAGACTGAGTCTTTCACTTCGGGTCGGCGTTGCCGGACCGCTGAACCGCCCCTAAATCACCGCCCATGACCAACAGCCTCTCCACCCGCCTCGC
>CAMPJH010000052.1 GCA_946886845.1 uncultured Sphingomonas sp.
ACGGCGTGAGCGAGGACGATGCTGATCACCTCGCCGCCTGAAACCTGCGTGAAGAAGTCGCGCCAGTCGATTTGGACGATGTCGCTGCGCAGCTGCATCTGCTGCAGCTGTGGGTAGACGAACAGGATCGCCAGCGCGGCCGGGATCGCGGCGAAGGCCAGTCCCTGCAGGGGCGGCGGCCAGCGCAGCCTCGACCAGAAGAAATAGGCGTAGAACAAGGCCCAGGCGATCCCGACCGAAGCATGGGCGAGGATCCCCGCAGCGAGCCCGACGAGGCGGTTATCCGGAGCGACGACCGAGGCAAGCTCCGAGACCAGATCGACGGCCGGCAGCCCGGCGAGGCGCAGAACTTGCGCGGTCAGCTCCATCGCCGCTGCGCCGGCGACACCAGCGAGCACGGCCTTGGTCCTGGCAACGACTCGGATCAAGGCAACCGCTCCTCGCTAGCGTGACGGCGCGGGCTCAGCCGGCTGAGACGGGCTCTAGCGACGCGCGCGTCCAAGCAAGCCGACTAGCCCGACCAGGCCGATCAGTCCCCACGGGAACCCGCGATCCCTTGGCGCAGGGGGCTGGGCTTCGGGCTCGACAGCCGGCGGGGGCTCGAGCGACCCGGGCAGGGGAGGCGCCGTCGCCAGGTTGTCGATCGGCTCCGTAGCGGTGAGGTTGGGGTCGGCGGCAACGTCATTGTTCGCCGCGATCGCATTCGCATCGACGGCAGTGTTTTGAGCAGCAGCCGGAACAGCCCCGAGCGCCACGGCGGCAAGCAGAAGGATCGTCTTTCGCATAGCCAATCTCCACCTATTCGATCGAAGCCGGGTGGTAGCCGTCCTCGGGATGCTTGCTCTTGAGGCCGAGCAGCCCAAGCAGGCCGACGAGGCCGATCAGGTCTTCCCACGGAACATCGCCGCTGCCGCGCTGGAGCCGCTCCTGCGTCTCGGTGGGGATTCCAGTGGTGTTGGCGGCCTGGGCCAAAACGGCGGAACCTGGCGCTGCGGCCGCCAGAAGGACGACGAGCATCCAACGGGTTCGCATATTGCCCTCCTGTCCATGCGCGCCCTTCAAGGCCGCGCACACAGTGGCAACACACTTGGCGCGGTCCTGTTCCGCTGCCGATATGTCTGAAAATGCAAACGCCCGGACCGCGTAGCGATCCGCCAGCTCTCTGTCTGAAAATGCAAACGCCCGGACCGCGTAGCGATCCGGGCGTCCTGCGTGACGATTGCTCGTCAGCCCCCTTAATCCTCGTCGCTTCGCTAAACTCGATCCGCTCCTTTTGTAACCCCGGGAATTGTTTTTGGGTGACTTTTCGCGAGACCCTGTGTCAGCGGCGCCACAGGCTTGGACCGATTGCGTTGTGCACGGCCGCGCCCTAGGGCTGCCGCCGCAAACGCCCGTGAAAGGAAGTTAAAAGCTTGCGCGTTTCCCGCTGTTTTCTCCCGGTCCTGAAGGAAAGCCCGTCCGACGCCCAGATCGTCAGCCACAAGCTGATGCTTCGCGCCGGCCTCATCCGCCAGACCGCCGCCGGAATCTACGCCTGGCTGCCGATCGGCTTCAGGGTGCTCAAGAAGATCGAGCAGATCGTCCGCGAAGAGCAGGACCGCGCCGGAGCCCAGGAAATGCTGATGCCGACCATCCAGTCGGCCGACCTGTGGCGCGAGAGCGGCCGCTATGACGCCTACGGCCCGGAGATGCTGCGCATCAAGGACCGCCACGACCGCGAAATGCTCTACGGCCCGACCAACGAGGAGATGCTGACGGCGATCGTCCGCGACGGGTTCAAGAGCTATCGCGACCTGCCGCGGACGCTCTATCACATCCAGTGGAAGTTCCGCGACGAGGTCCGGCCGCGTTTCGGGGTGATGCGCGGCCGCGAGTTCCTGATGAAGGACGCCTACAGCTTCGACCTCGACGAGGAGTCGGCGCGGCTCAGCTATTACACCCAGCTTCTCGCCTATCTTCGCACCTTCCAGCGGATGGGGATCCGGGCGGTGCCGATGAAGGCCGCGTCGGGGCCGATCGGTGGCGATCTTTCGCATGAGTTCATCGTGCTTGCGCCGACCGGTGAGAGCGAAGTCTTCTACGATGCCGCGTTCGAGGAGATCGACTGGAATCGAAGCGACCTTCGCTACGATGACCCCGCCGGTCTCCTCAGCCTGTTCGAGGAGGTCAGCTCGACCTATGCGGCGACCGACGAAACCCACGACGAGAGCCGCTGGAAGGAGATTTCCGAGGAGCGGAGGCGGACCGGCCGCGGGATCGAGGTCGGCCACATCTTCTATTTCGGCGACAAATATTCGGAGCCGATGGGGCTGCGCGTGTCCGGCCCGGACGGGCAGATGGTGACGCCGATGATGGGCAGCTACGGAATCGGCGTGTCGCGGCTGGTCGCGGCAATCATCGAGGCGAGCCACGACGAAGCCGGGATCATTTGGCCGGAATCGGTGGCTCCGTGGGCGGCGGGCATCGTGACGATGCGCTCCGACGACGGGCCGACGATGGCGGCCGCCGAAGCGCTGTACGGCAAGCTGCAGAATGCCGGCGTCGACGCGCTTTATGACGACCGCGACGAGCGCGGCGGAGTAAAATTGACGACGATGGACCTGATCGGGCTGCCCTGGCAGGTGATCATCGGACCGCGCGGGATCGCCGGCGGCACCGTCGAGCTCAAGCGGCGCGCCACCGGCGAGCGCGAGGAGATCAGCGCCGAAAGCGCGCTGGCGAGACTGACCGCGTGATCCTCAACCGTTACGAGCGGATGGTGGCCCGGCGCTACCTGTTGCCCGGCAAGGGCGAGGGTTTCATTTTCCTGGTCGCTGCAATCAGCCTGATCGCGGTGGCGCTAGGGGTTGCGGCGCTGATCATCGTCATGAGTGTCATGAACGGCTTTCGCGCCGAGCTGTTCGACAAGACCACGGGCTTGAACGGCCATGCGATCGTCCAGGGCTACGGAGGCCGGCTTGTTGGTTGGCAGCAGATCGCCGACCAGGCCCGCAAGCTGCCCGGGGTGACTTCGGCGACGCCACTGATCGAGCAGCCGCTGATGGCGTCGGCCAACGGCCGGGTCGAAGGAGTCATCGTGCGCGGGATGCGGGTCGACGACATCCGCAACAACCCGGTCATCGCCGGCAACGTCAAATCTGGCGACCTGCGGCTGATCGCTCCCGGCAGCGATCGGATCGCAGTCGGTTCGCGCCTTGCCGAGATGCTCGGCGCTTACCCGGGAAGCCAGATCAGCCTGATCAGCCCGGAAGGGCGATCGACGGTCGTAGGAACCGTTCCGAGGATCGTTTCCTACACGGTGGGCGCGGTCTTCGAGGTCGGCATCTACGATTACGACAGCGCTTTCGTGGTGATGCCGATCGAGGACGCGCAATCGCTGCTGCTGCTCGGCGACCAGGTCAGCACGGTCGAGATCCAGACCGACAATCCCGATCGGGTGGAGCAAATCCTCGCTCCGCTGGCACCGGCGGTGCAGGGAAAGGGCGTGATCGTCGATTGGCGGCAGATGAACGCCGCCTTGTTCGAGGCGCTCGCCATCGAGAGGGTGGCGATGTTCGTCATCCTGTCGCTGATCGTCCTGGTCGCTGCCTTCAACATCCTGTCGTCGCTGATCATGCTGGTCCGCGCCAAGATGCGCGACATCGCCATCCTTCGGACGATGGGGGCGAGCCGGGGCGGCATGATGAAGGTGTTCGTCACCGTCGGGGTGACGATCGGGTCGCTCGGGATCGTCCTTGGCCTGACCCTCGGGTCGGTTTTCCTGTTCTTCCGCCAGGGGATGGTCAACGCGATCCAGTTTCTCACCGGCCAGAATCTGTGGGACCCGTCGGTCCGCTTCCTGTCGGAGCTGCCGTCGAAGACCGACCCGTTCGAGGTCCTGGCGATCGTCCTGATCGCGCTGATCCTGTCGTTCCTCGCCACCCTCTATCCGGCGTGGAAGGCGGCGAGCACCGACCCGGTCCAGGTGCTGCGCTATGAGTGATCCGGTCCTTCAGACCCGCGGGCTCGAGCGCAGCTTCGTCCAGGGCGACGTGACCATCGACGTGCTTCGCGGTGTCGACCTCGACGTTGCTCCCGGCGAGATCGTCGCTCTGCTCGGCCCTTCAGGCTCGGGCAAATCGACGCTGCTGCAGGCGGTCGGCCTTCTGGAGGGCGGCTTTCGCGGATCGATCCGGCTCGACGGGCGCGAAGCCGCCGAGCTCGACGACGAGGGCCGCACCCGGCTTCGCCGCGAGCTGCTCGGCTTCGTCTATCAGTTCCATCACTTGCTGCCCGAGTTCAACGCCCGCGAAAACGTCATCCTGCCGCAGTTGGTCCGCGGCGCTGACTTGGACGCGGCGCTGGCGCGCGCCGAGCAGCTGCTCGGCACGCTCGGCCTCAGCGAACGGCTCGACCATCGCCCGTCGAAGCTGTCGGGGGGCGAACAGCAAAGGGTCGCGGTCGCTCGCGCCCTCGCCAATCGGCCGCCGTTGGTGCTTGCCGACGAGCCGACCGGCAATCTCGACGAAGCCACGGCCGACAAGGTCTTCGCCGAATTCCTGAACCTGGTTCGCGGCGAGGGCAGCGCCGCTTTGGTCGCAACCCACAACGAGCGCCTGGCCCAGCGAATGGACCGGGTCCTGCGGCTGCACGAAGGCGTTTTGCAATAGGATGGACGACGAAGATCCCGCGCTCGAAGAGAGCCCGCAGGAGCGCAAGCGGCTCAATGTCTGGCTGATCGTCGCGCTGGTCGCGGCGGTCGCGGCAGGCTTGCTTCTGGCGAGCTCGGTGTGGGACGATCGCTGGAGCGGCAATGAGGTCATCACCAACGAGATGGCACTCGCCGAGACGCCGGACGACCCGAAGGCCTGGTGTGCGGAGCAGGCAACTTACGACGCAATCCGGCGGGAGTTGTTCCGGCGCGCCGCCCAGGTCCGGGGCGACGATGAGCAGGCATATACCCGCCTCGCCGATTTCTCGCTCCTGCGAATGAGCGGGCCGGTGGCGCGCGGAGTAGACGAGCAGGCCGCGACCGTCACCTGCAGCGCGGCGGCGTCTCTCGACCTTCCGCCGGGCGTGGCCGCCGCGGGCGGGCGGCGTTCGCTGGCCGGCGACCTCGATTACATGGTCCAGTCCGCCGCCGACGGGACCGGAACCGTCGTCCGGCTCGGAAATGCCGACTCGATCGTGATTCCTCTGGCAACCCTGGTGCGAACCGGTGCGCCGGAGAATGCGCCGCTGGTTCCTCCCGGGCTGGAGAATGCAATTGTCGCCGAGCCGATCCCGGCGGATGGCGAAGCGCCGGTTGAGCCGGCACGCGCCAATCCCAGCTTCGATTGCAGCGACGCCAGCTCCCGAGGAGAGGTGGCGGTCTGCAACGATCCGGGGCTCGCCGCGCTCGACCGGCAGATGGCGGCGCAATTCAGCGCTGCGCTGAGCGAAGCCAATGGCCGCCAGCGGACTCTGCTGAACCGCACGCGCGGTCGATTCCTGTCGTTCCGCGACCGCTGCGAGACCAGCCAGTGCGTCGCCGAAACCTATCGCAGCCGGATGCGTGAGATCAGGGACATCATGGCCGACCGCTGGCGCGGCTAGTTGGGGATAAGTCCCGCCGGCCCGCTTTCGCGACTCGGCTCAGCACCCCATAATCGCTTCGTGACCGGCCCTTACGTCCCGCTGCGCGTGTTTTCCTGCTTCACCATGCTCGAGGGGGCGATGGAGCCGAAGGCGATCGCCGAGCAGGCAGCGAAGCTCGGCTTTCCTGCGGTCGCACTAACCGATCGCAACGGACTGTACGCAGCGATGCCCTTCACCGACGCCTGCACCGCCAAGGGCGTCCAGCCGGTAATCGGGGCTTCGCTCGGAGTCGCCCGGCCGCTGGAGCTCGGCGAGGCGATCGACTGGCTGGTGCTTCTGGCCAAGGACGAGGCGGGTTACGCCAACCTGTGCAAGCTGGTGTCAGCGGCGCATCTCGACCGGCCGCTGAGCGAGCAGCCGCATATCCCGTTCGACAAGCTCGCGGAGTTCGGGGAGGGGCTGATCGCGCTCACCGCCGGTTCGGAAGGGGCCCTGGCGCGGCTGCTGGCGGACAATCGAAGCGACAAGGCGGCCGCCTACCTCGACCGGCTGCAGGCGCTCTATCCCGGCCGGCTCTACATCGAGCTCAGCCGTCGCGGCGACCCGGTCGAGGAAGCGGCCGAGGACGGGATGATCGAGCTTGCCTACGCGCGCGACCTGCCGCTGGTCGCGACCAACCCCGCCGCCTATCGCGATCCCAGTTTCCACGCCGCCCATGACGCGATGCTGTGCATCGCCGCCGGCCAGTATCTGGAGAGCGCCGAGCGGGCGACCTCCTCGCCGGAGGCCTGGCTGAAGGACGGCGCGGCGATGGCGCAGCTGTTCGCCGACATACCCGAGGCGATCGCCAACACCGCCGTCGTCGCCCAGCGCTGCTCGGTCGGGGCGCCGAAGCGCAGCCCGATCCTGCCGCGGCTCAGCGACCAGGAGGACTGGCAGCTTCGCCGCGATGCCAAGGCCGGCCTCGAAGAGCGGCTTGCCGGCCGCGGCGAGGAGGAGAAGCAGGCCTATCTTGAACGGCTCGATTATGAGCTCGAGATCATCATCGGGATGGGCTTCGCCAGCTACTTCCTGATCGTCGCCGATTTCATCAAATGGGCGAAAGCCAACGACATTCCGGTCGGGCCGGGCCGCGGGTCGGGCGCCGGGTCGGTGGTCGCCTGGGCGCTGACCATCACCGACCTCGACCCGATCGCGCTGGACCTGCTGTTCGAGCGGTTCCTCAATCCCGAGCGCGTGTCGATGCCCGACTTCGACATCGATTTCTGCGAAACCCATCGCGACAAGGTGATCGGCTACGTCCAGGGCAAATACGGCCGCGACCGGGTGGCGCAGATCATCACCTTCGGCCGGCTGAAGGCCAGGGCGGTGCTCAAGGACACCGGCCGGGTGCTTCAGATGAGCTACGGCCATGTCGACCGGCTGGCCAAGCTGATCCCCAACCATCCGACCGACCCGTGGACCCTCGAGCGGTCGCTGAACGGCGTTTCCGAGCTCGCGGCCGAGTACAAGGGCGAGGCTGACGTCAAGCGGCTGTTCGACCTGGCGATGAAGCTCGAAGGGCTGCCGCGCCACGCCTCGACCCACGCAGCCGGAGTGGTTATCGGCGACCGTCCGCTCGACGAGCTGGTGCCGCTCTATCGCGACCCGCGATCGGAAATGCCGGTCACCCAGTTCGACATGAAATATGTCGAGGCGGCGGGGCTGGTGAAGTTCGACTTCCTCGGCCTCAAAACGCTGTCGGTGCTCAAGGAAGGCCAGCGGCTGCTTGCCGAGCGGGGAATCGACGTCGATTTCCTGTCGCTGCCGCTCGACGATCCGGCGGTGTATGAGCTGCTCCAGCGCGGCGACACGGTTGGCGTGTTCCAGCTGGAGTCGGAAGGGATGCGGCGCACGCTCGCGGGCGTCCGGCCGACCGGTTTCGGCGACATCATCGCGCTCGTCGCACTCTATCGGCCCGGCCCAATGGACAACATCCCGATGTTCGGCGACCGCAAGAACGGCCGCGCCGAGCTCGCCTATCCGCACCCGATGCTCGAAGATATCCTGAAGGAGACTTACGGGATCTTCGTCTACCAGGAGCAGGTGATGCAGGCGGCGCAGGTGCTCGCCGGCTATTCGCTCGGCGAGGCCGACCTGCTGCGGCGGGCGATGGGCAAGAAAATCCAGAGCGAAATGGACGCCCAACGGGCCCGCTTCGTCGAGGGCTGCGCGCGCAACGAAATTCCGGCGCAAAAGGCGTCAGCGCTGTTCGACACGATCGACAAGTTCGCCGGCTATGGCTTCAACAAGAGCCATGCCGCGGGCTATGCGCTGATTGCCTACCAGACCGCCTGGCTGAAGGCCCATCACGGCCCGGAATTCTATGCCGCATCGATGAGCTTCGACATGGCCCAGACCGACAAGCTCGCCTTGTTCGTCGAGGACATGCGCCGCGGTGAGGTCGAGTGTCTGCCGCCAAGCATCAACGCCAGCGATGCGCATTTCACCGTCGAGGACGGAGCCGTCCGCTATGCGCTCGGAGCGCTCAAGGGGGTCGGCGAGAAAGCGATGGAAGCGGTGGTCCGCGAGCGCGCCGAGCGCGGCCCCTTCAAGTCGCTCGACGATTTCGCCGAGCGCATCGAGCCGCGGCTGCTGAACCGGCGCCAGATCGAAAGCCTGGCCGGAGGCGGGGCGCTCGACGTCCTCGAGCCGAAGCGCGCGTCGGTGTTCGCCGCCGCTGAGACGATCCTGGCGCATGCGGCGAGTGCCGCCGACCAGCGCGAGAGCGGCCAGCATGGGCTGTTCCGGTCGGGCGATTCGAGCATCCCGCCGATCCGCTTGCCGGAGACAGAATGGACTCTGGCTCAGCGAATGGCGGCCGAGCGGGAATCCTTTGGTTTCTATTTCTCGGCCCATCCGGTCGATGCCCACCGCCATTTGCTTGCGGCGCACAAGGTTCGGAGCTTCGCCGAGCTGGCCTCGCTGCCGATCTCGGCGGAGGACGGGCGCGCGAGCGCCAGCATGGCGGCGATGGTCGAGGACACCCGCTGGCGGACGTCGGCCAAGGGGCGCCGCTACCTTATGGTGACGCTCAGCGATCCGTCAGGGCAATATCAGGCGACGGCGTTCGACGACGAGCCGATCGACGCGCTTCAGAAAGCGGCGGCGAGCGGCGCCTGCGGGCTTCTGACCGTAGAAATCGATCGGCGCCCGGGCGACGATATGCCGAGGGTCGCGGTGAGGCGATTCCAGCCGCTCGAAGCGTTGGCCAGCCGCACGCGGCTGCAGATGCTGGTGAGGATCGAGGATTCGGCCCTGGTCGCGGCGGTCGCCGCCGAGCTCAACGGGAGCCGCGGCGGAAGTGGGACGGTTCGCCTGGTCGTGCCGCTGTCGGGCGGCGGCGACGCGACCGTCCTCGCCGGCCGCGACTTCACGCTCGATGCCGAGCTCGCCGCGCGGATCGAACGCATTGCCGGTAACGGCAAGGTCGAACTGTCCGCGCAGGAGCCGCCGAAGCTGGCCCTGGTCGGCTAAGCCATCCGGAAGCCGTCGCGATTGACGAGCGTCGTGATGCGCGCGTTCTGCTCCTCGGTCAGGGCCTTCTTGAAGCTTGGGAAGACCCGCTCTTCCTCCATATGCGCATGCTCGCGGACCAGGTCGCGGAATTCGCGGACCTTCTCGAGCCAGTTCGGAGCATCCGGGCCCATCTCGTTCAATTCGTAGATGAAGGTCTTCACATAGCCATGCTCGCATTCGAGCGTGTCGGCCTCGGCCATTTCATTGGCCTCGCGAAGCGCCGGATAAACCACCATCTCTTCCTGGTGGGCGTGCTTGTCGAGCGCGTGGCTGAGCTTCATCAACAGCATCTTGCGCTTGAAGGTCTGCGTCTCATCGGTGGCGAGCATCTTGTCGAACAGGGCGAGTGCCGAATCGTGCTCGGTCGCGAGGATCTCGTCCCAGTCGCCGGAGATCGCCTCCATGCTCTGCATCAGGAACTTGCGGCCGTAATTGGCGGCAAAGCCGATCGCTGCTCCGGCCAGCGCGGCGCCGATGATCGGGCCGCTGTTTTCGCCCCACGAGAAGGCACTGCTGCTGCTTCGGCCGCTTTCGCTCGAGGTGCGGTTCGAACTGCGGCCCTGGGTGCGCGTAGCCATCGATTCCTCCATGGTTTTGGTGCGGGGAATCAACGGGATGGGCGGGGCTGCGTTCCTCTTGCGAACGGCTTGCTGCGAC
>CAMPJH010000053.1 GCA_946886845.1 uncultured Sphingomonas sp.
GTCCCCGACGCAGCCCTCGCGATCGCCGCCGAGCAGGTCCGCCGAGCGGCGTCCGGCGCGGCGCCCAGGCCCGAGGTCACCGCTTTCTTCCACGAGGAGACCTTCACCGCCTCCTACGTCGTCGCCGACCCGGGCACCCGGCGCGCGGCGATCGTCGACAGCGTGCTCGATTTCGACCAGGCGGCCGGGCGCACGTCGACGCAGGCCGCCGACGCGATCATCGCCTTCGTCCGCGCTGGCGGGCTCACCGTCGACTGGCTGCTCGAGACCCACGCCCACGCCGACCATTTGTCGGCCGCGCCCTATTTGCAGCAAAAGCTCGGCGGACAGCTCGCCATCGGCGCCGCGATCACCATCGTCCAGGAAGAGTTCGGCAAGGTGTTCAACGAGGGCACCGAGTTCCGCCGCGACGGCTCGCAGTTCGACCGGCTGCTGGCCGACGGCGACAGCTTCGCGATCGGCGACCTGCCCGCCATCGCCCTCCACGTCCCCGGCCACACGCCCGCCGACATGGCCTATGTGATCGGCGACTCCGCCTTCGTCGGCGACACCATGTTCATGCCCGATTACGGCACCGCCCGCTGCGACTTCCCCGGCGGCGACGCCCGGCAGCTGTACCGCTCGATCCGGCGCCTGATGCGGCTGCCCGACGAAACCCGCCTGTTCCTCTGCCACGACTACAAGGCGCCGGGGCGCAGCGACTATGCGTGGGAAACGACGGTCGGCGACCAGCGCCGCGGCAACATCCACATCCGCGAGGGCGTCGGCGAGGAGGAGTTCGTCGAGCTTCGGGGGAAGCGCGATTCCGAGCTGTGCACGCCAAAGCTGCTGTTCCCGTCGGTGCAGGTCAACATGCGCGCCGGCCATCTGCCCGAGCCGGAAGCGGACGGCACCCGCTACCTAAAGCTGCCGCTCAACAAGCTGTGATGCTTAGCGCGACCCGAAGCCGGTCAGCATCGTCTTGATCGTCCGGAGGAAGATCAGGAGGTCGAGCCACGGCGAGAAATATTTGATGTAGTAGAAGTCGTACTGCAGCTTGCGGTGCACCTCGTCGACTTCGGCGACATGACCCTGGTTGACCTGGGCCCAGCCCGAGATCCCCGGCTTCACCACGTGGCGGTAGCGGTAGAAGGGCAGCTCGCTGGTGTACCAGACCGACAGCACTTCGGCTTCGGGCCGCGGGCCGATCCAGCTCATCTCCCACTTGAGGATGTTGAAGATCTGCGGCAGCTCGTCGATCCGCAGCTTGCGCAGGATCCGGCCGACCCAGGTGACCCGGTCGTCGCCGTCCTTGGTCATCGCCGCGTCCCGCTCGTCGGCGATATCCACCGGCCGCATCGTTCGGAACTTGTAGACGATGATCTCCCGGCCGGCATGACCGACCCGGTTTTGCCGGAACAGCGCCGGGCCCTTGCTGTCGAGCCGGATAGCCAGAGCGATCAGCGCCATCAGCGGAACCACGACCGGCAGCACCAGCAGCGCGAAGGCGAAGTCGAACAGTCCCTTGAGGTGGAAATAGCCGATCGCCGGGACCAGCGAGCCGAAGCTGTTCTCCGACAGTTGCTCGAGCTCGACCCGCCCGGTCAGCGATTCGGCGAGCTGCTTGTGCTGGTAGACGATCCGGCCGGCGAGCGCGGCGTCGGCCAGGAACGCCTCCCACTCGTCAGGCAGGTCGGCGGAAAAGTCGGCGACGATGGCGTCGCAGCCTCTGGTGTCGCTTAGGCGCGGCCGCTTCAGCCGAATCCAATCCACGTCCTTGATGCCGATCAACCCGTCGACTCCACCGAACGGGACGACCGCAATTCGCCGGATAATCCGCCGCTCGCCGTAAATGTAGACCATGTACAGCCAGAGAACGTGCAGCACGAAGCCGGCGGCGAGCGCGACGCGGTCATAGGGGAAGCGGGTCAGCAGGAACCAGACGACGACGATGCCGTGACCGGTCAGAGCGGACGGGAGAATTATATAGCTGCGACGGATCCCCGGATAGGTTTCAACCGAGAGCCTGGTCCAGAACGCGATCATGACGGCGATCGCGTTGGCGACGAGCGTGTTTGTCCCGGCTATGCCGAATGGCTTGCCGGGGACCGTCATCTCCCGAAATACCCACGGGAGCAGTGCGCCGATCACCAGCGCTCCGGCGAACTGGAACCGCTTTCGAGTAATGATGGATCGGCGGTCGTGGCGGGAGACGGGATCGTGCTGCATCACAGCGTCCACCGGTCGACCGCGGCGTCGAGCTCCACCGATCGCCACATGCCCTTCAAGTCCGCGATCGTGCCGCCTGGCGCGACCAGCGTCTCGAGCGCCCGGGCATCCATCGCCCGATAGGTTTCGTGTGGAACGGCTCCGATCACCAGGTCGTAGCGCTTGCCGTCGGGCTCGGTCACCGCCAGCCCATATTCGCGCTCGACCTCGGCTCGGTCGGCGAGCGGGTCGGCAACCTCGACCTCGTACCCGAGCCATTTCAGCCGGCGGATCAGGTCGATGGTCCGGCTGTTGCGAAGATCGGGCACGTTCTCCTTGAAGGTCAGACCGAGAACCAGCGCGGTGCCGGCCTTCGACCGGCGCTCGTGGAGCGCGTCGGCGATCCAGCGGCCCATCCCGTCGTTGATCCCGCGGCCCGCCAGGATCACCTCGGGCGCGTGACCGACCTGCTGGGCGAGGTAACTGAGATAGTAAGGATCGACGCCGATGCAGTGGCCGCCGACCAGCCCCGGCTCGAACGGCAGGAAGTTCCACTTGGTCCGGGCGGCGGCAAGCACATCCCAGATCGACACCCCGACGTGGCTGAAAATCTGCGCGACCTCGTTCATGAAGGCGATGTTGATGTCGCGCTGGGCATTCTCGATCGCCTTCGCCGCCTCCGCCGCCTTGATCGACGCCGCCCGGAACGTCCCGCCCTCGGTGATCGCGCCATAGACGCGCTCGAGCTGGGACGCGACTTCCTCGTCCTCGCCGGCGACGACCTTGGTGATCTTGTCGATGGTATGCTGCCGGTCGCCGGGGTTGATCCGTTCGGGGCTATAGCCGAGCCGGAAGTCGCGGCCTCGCGTCCGTCCGGAAACGCGTTCGATCTCGCGCCCGCAGATGTCTTCGGTGACGCCCGGATAGACGGTGCTTTCGAAGACGATGGTCGGCCGCTTGCCGACATCGATCAGCTCAGCCACCGTCCGCGTCGCGCCGATCAGAGCGCCGAGGTCGGGCCGGTTCTGGGCGTCGACCGGAGTCGGCACGGCGACGATGTAGAGGTCGGCGCCGCGGCACGCGCCGGGCTCCGACGTGAGGCTGATCGCCGAACCGGCTAGCGAGCCGCCATCGACTTCGCGGGTCCGGTCGTGGCCTCGTTTGAGTTCCTCGACCCGCTCCCGGTCGATATCGAGGCCGGTGACGTCGAACTTGCGGGCAAGCGCGATCGCCAGCGGCAGGCCGACATAGCCCAAGCCAAGGACGACGATCCGTTCGCCCCCAGCCATCGCCTATTCCGCCGCGGCGCGGACCGGCGGCGTCCGCCGTGCCGCCCGCCCGATCCCGCGATAATCGAGCCCTGCCCGCTCCGCCTCCTCGCCGTCATAGACGTTGCGAAGATCGACGAGCGCGCGGCCGCGCATCCTTTTGGCCAGCTTGGCGAGGTCGAGCGCCCGGAACTCGTCCCATTCGGTAACGATGACCAACGCGTCTGCCTGATCGGCGACCGCATAAGCGTCACTGGCGAACGTCACTCCGGCAAACAGCGGCTCGGCCTGCTCGATCGCCACGGGATCGAATGCGGTGACGCCGGCTCCGCGCTCGATCAGGGACTGGATCAGCGGGATCGACGGGGCATCCCGCATGTCGTCGGTGTTGGGCTTGAACGCCAGGCCGAGCACCCCGATTCGGGCGCCCTTCAGCTGACCGCCGAGGGCATCGGCGACCCGGTCGACCATGCTTGCCTTGCGCTCGTCATTGACGGCGACGACCGTGCTGACGATGCGTTGCTCGATGCCCGCTTCCTGGGCGGTCCGCAACAGCGCCAACGTGTCTTTCGGGAAGCAGCTGCCGCCATAGCCGGGGCCGGCGTGGAGAAACTTGGCGCCGATGCGATTGTCGAGGCCGATCCCACGCGCGACTTCCTGAACGTCGGCGCCGACCGCCTCGCACAAATTGGCGATTTCGTTGATGAAGCTGATCTTCATCGCCAGGAAGGCATTGGCGGCATATTTCGTCAGTTCGGCGGTGCGGCGGCCGGTGAACAGGATCGGCGCCTTGTTGAGGAACAAAGGTCGGTAGATTTCGCGCAGCACCTCGCGCGCATGGCTGTCTTCGGCGCCGACCACGATCCGGTCGGGATGCTTGAAGTCGGCGATCGCCGCGCCTTCGCGAAGGAATTCGGGGTTGGACGCGACGCTGGTGCCTTGCGGCGCGCCCTCCTCGGCCAGAATCTCGGCTATCCGGTCGCCTGTCCCGACCGGGACGGTCGACTTGGTGATGACCACGGCCGGACCGCCGAGCGCCTTCGCCAGCTCACGAACGGCGGCGAACACGTAGGTCAGGTCGGCATGGCCGTCGCCGCGCCGCGCCGGGGTTCCAACGGCGATGAACACCGCCTCGGCGCCGGCAATGCCGGAATCGAGATCGGTGGTGAATGTCAGCCGGCCGCGCTCGGCATTGGCCTTGACCAACGCCTCGAGCCCCGGCTCCCAGATCGGCATCCTGCCGGCGTTGAGCGCCTCGATCTTCGACTCATCCTTGTCGATGCAGACGACTTCGTGGCCGAAATCGGCAAAGCACGCGCCCGATACGAGCCCGACATAGCCGGTTCCGATCATCGCGATACGCATCGACAACTCCCGCCTGTCCTGAGCATGCCGAAGGGAAGGCCCGAGCTCGCCCGCCTCTTAGCCGCTGCACCGCACAATGAACAAGTCGAGCTGTCTTGTCTTAAGCCTCGATTCAGCTGCGCTTTTCCATTAAGGGCCGCGTCCTTCCGATGAAAACCGTCACTCTTCCTCGAGCCCCCCGGGTGGGCCTGGTCTCGCTTGGCTGTCCCAAGGCATTGGTCGACAGCGAGCGAATCCTGACCAAGCTCCGCTCCAGCGGCTATGACATGTCGGCCGATTATGCCGGCGCCGACGTCGTGCTGGTCAACACCTGCGGCTTCCTCGACAGCGCCAAGGCCGAAAGCCTGGAGGCGATCGGCGAAGCCATCGCCGAGAACGGCAAGGTCGTCGTCACCGGCTGCATGGGCAAGGAAGCCGAGCTGATCCGCGAGCGCTTTCCGCAAGTCCTCGCGATCACCGGTCCGCAGCAATATGAGGAGGTGGTCGCCGCGGTTCACGAGGCGGCGCCGCCGGCCGCCTCGCCGTTCGTCGACCTGGTGCCCGAGGCCGGGCTCAAGCTGACCCCGCGCCACTACAGCTATTTGAAGATCTCCGAGGGCTGCAACCACCGCTGCTCCTTCTGCATCATCCCGCAGCTGCGTGGCGACCTCGTCAGCCGCCGCCCCGACGCCATCCTGCGCGAGGCCGAGAAGCTGGTCGAAGCCGGAACCAGGGAGCTGCTGGTGATCAGCCAGGACACCTCCGCTTACGGCCTCGACCTCAAGCATGCGGCGTGGAGTTGGCGCGGCGAGGACGTGCGCGCGCACATGACCGACCTGGTCCGTGAGCTGGGGCGGCTCGGCGCCTGGGTGCGCCTCCACTACGTCTATCCGTACCCGCACGTCGACCATGTCATCCCACTGATGGCCGAGGGGCTGGTGCTCCCTTATCTCGACATCCCGTTCCAGCATGCCAGCCCGCGCGTCCTCCGGGCGATGAAGCGTCCGGCCAACGAGGCCAAGGTGCTGCAGCGGCTCAAGCAATGGCGCGCGCTGGTCCCCGATCTCGCGGTCCGCTCTTCCTTCGTCGTCGGCTTTCCCGGCGAGACCGAGGAAGATTTCAAATATCTGCTTGGCTGGCTCGAGGAAGCGCAGCTCGACAGGGTCGGCGCGTTCCGCTTCGAAGCCGTCGAGGGTGCAAGCGCCACCGATCTGCCCGACCAGGTGCCCGAAGAGGTCAAGCAAGAGCGTTTCGGCCGTATCATGGAGCTTTCGGCGCGGATTTCAGCTGAAAAGCTGCGCTCCAAGGTCGGCAAGACGATCGACGTGCTGGTCGACGCGGTCGACTCCGCGACCGGCGGCGCCACCGGCCGCTCGAAGGCCGACGCGCCCGAGATCGACGGCGAGGTCCACCTGCGCGACTCCGGCGCCTTCAAGCCCGGCGATATCGTCTCGGCGAAGGTCGAGGATTCCGACGCGCACGACCTCTACGGAGTGCCCGCCTAGGCCGGTCAATCGCGGAACAGCCGCCCTCGCCCGCGGGTTTTAGTCCCAGCACAGGAGCTGAGGAGAAAAACCATGACTCCGGCGAAACAGATTCTCGCAACCGCGAGCTTCTCGGCGGCGCTGATCACCACCGCGGCGCTCGCCCAGCCCGCACCCCCGGTGATGGGCGAGGCCAAGCTGACCACCGTCCTGACGGGCGCCGCCGAAGTGCCCGGCCCGGGTGACCCCGATGGCCGCGGCAAGGCGACGATCAAGATCGAACCGCGCGAGTCCCGGATCTGCTGGGACATCGAGGTCAACGACATCGACGCGGCGACCGCCGCGCATATTCACGCAGGAATGGCCGGGACCGCGCCACCAAACAATGTCGTGCTCGGCCTGTCGGCGCCGACCGACGGCGACAGCGACGGCTGCGAGACAGCTCCTCCCGGGCTTGTCGACGCAATCCGCAAGTCGCCGGCATCCTATTATGTGAACGTTCACAACGCCCCCTATCCGAACGGCGCGCTGCGCGGGCAGCTCGGCTAGGCGCCGACTCCGCTTGAACTAAGCTGAAGCAGGTTGGATGGTCGGTCCATGGCGGCCGACCATCTGCTTGCGATCGACCAGGGGACGACTTCCACCCGAGCGATCCTGTTCGATCGCGACGCGCGGCTGGTCGCGTCGGCCCAGCGTGAGCTGAAGCAGCATTATCCGCAGATCGGCTGGGTCGAGCACGATCCCGAGGACATTTGGAACGACGCGCTCGCGGTCTCGCTCGAGGCGCTGGCCCAAAGCGGAGTCGATCTGTCGCGAGTGGCGGCGATCGGCATCACCAACCAGCGCGAGACGGTGCTGGTCTGGAACCGCAAGACTGGCGTGCCGATCCACCGGGCGATCGTCTGGCAGGACCGGCGCACAGCCGACAGGTGCGCCGAGCTCAAGGCGAGCGGAGCGCAAGCCGAAGTGACGGCGAAGACCGGGCTCGTTCTCGATCCCTATTTCTCGGCCACGAAGCTCGCCTGGCTGCTCGACAACGTTGCCGGCGCCCGAGCGGCCGCCGAACGCGGCGAGCTCGCCTTCGGGACCGTCGACAGCTTCCTACTGTGGCGGCTGACCGGCGGAGCGGTGCACGCCACCGACGCGACCAACGCATCGCGGACCTCGCTCTACGACATCCGCGAGCAGCACTGGGACCCCGACCTCTGCCGGCTGTTCCACGTCCCTGAAGCGATGCTTCCCGAGGTGCGCGACACCGCGGGCAACTTCGGGGTTACCGCTTCTGGGCTGTTCGACCGGCAAATCCCGATCGGCGGCATGGCCGGCGACCAGCAGGCAGCGTTGATCGGCCAGGCCTGTTTCGACCCGGGCATGGCAAAAGCCACGTACGGCACCGGCGGCTTCCTGCTGGTCAACACCGGCGGCGAGGCGATTGCTTCGACGAGCGGCTTGCTCACCACCATCGCCTACCGGCTGGACGGCGAGACCGTTTATGCGCTCGAAGGATCAATCTTCGTCTCCGGAGCCGCGATCCAATGGCTGCGCGACGGGCTCGGGATCATCTCGGCGGCGTCGGAGACCGATGCGCTGGCGGCGGCAATTCCTGACAGCCACGGAATCTACATGGTCCCCGCGTTCGTCGGGCTCGGAGCGCCGCATTGGGACGCGGAGGCGCGCGGCGCCATTTTCGGCCTTACGCTCGATTCCACCGGCGCGCATCTGGCGCGGGCCGCGCTCGAGGCCGCGGGCTATCAGACCTTCGACCTGGTCGAGGCGATGACCGCCGACGGCTGCGCCGCGCCGGCCGACTTGCGGGTCGACGGCGGAATGGCGGCCAACGGCTGGCTCTGCCAGTTCCTCGCCGACATTTTGCAGGTTCGCGTTCAGCGGCCGCTCAATGTCGAGACGACGGCGCTCGGCGCCGCTTTCCTCGCCGGCCTGGCGACCGGCGTGTGGTCGAACAGGGACGAAGTCTCAAGGACCTGGGCCCCGCAAGACGAGTTCACGGCGGCGATGGGCCCAGGGCGCCGAAAGCAGCTTCTGGACGGCTGGCGCGATGCCGTCGAGCGCACCAAGACCGCTGGACAGCGGCCGTAGGCGCAGGCAGGCTGGCTGCTCGATCCGGGGGGAGCCGCTTGTGAAGATGCACCACTTACCCAAGCCTCCCGGCAATTGGCGCGAGTTCCTGATCGAGATTGCCGTAATCGTCCTTGGCGTCGGGGTCGCGCTGGGGGCCGAGGAGCTGATCAGCGATTATCACGCCAACAAGGAAGTCGCGACCGTCCAGGAGAGCCTCAACGATGAGCTCGACGACTCGCTGTTCGCCTCGCTCGAGCGGATCAAGTTCGCCGGGTGCCAGACGCGTGCGCTCGACCGACTTGATGCGCTTGCTCATGAATCCGAGGGCCGGTCGGTCGGCAGGCTGCCGGCATCACCGATGCGGCTGTGGGGTTCGGCCGCCTGGGACGCAGCCGTGGCCTCCGGAATTGTCGAGGAAATGCCGCACGACGACCGGCATGCCTACGCCCAGCTGTTCAGCGTCGTCCGGACGATGAAGGACTGGAACACGCGCGAGCGGGAGCTGTGGGCGATCGTCCGCGCCTATGAGCGGCGAGCCCCGGCAACCGAAGATTCGCGCCACCGCTTCGCCGAAGCCGTCTCGCAGTTGCGGTCGCTGAACGGCGTCATGACCCTCGCCGCGAGGCAGTTCGTCGAGACTGCCAAGCCGTTGAACTTGCGGCTTGCGCCGGCCGACGTCGCCGAGCTTCGCGAGCCGCTCGACTGTCCGGCGCAATAGCGGCTGGCGGGCAGCGGCGCTCGCCACTAGAGCGGCGCCATGACCGACTTCGCGCCGCTCCTCGTCGCCGATCGCGGGCAGAAGGCCCGCCCGATCCACCTCGTCGACAAGCATAGTTTTGCCGACTGGGTTAAAAGCCGCCCGGCCGAGGACCGCGCCCTGCTCGACGCGCATCGGTTCGACGGCAAGACCGGCTATGCCACCGTCATCCTGCCGCGCCCGGGCGGCGAGTTCGAGATCGTCAGCGCGGTCGCCGATGTGAAGGCGCTGTCGCCGTGGTGCATGGCCAAGCTTCCCGACGTGCTTCCCGAAGGCCTCTACCGCCTCGCTGACGGGACGCCGGGCAAGGCCATGCTCGGCTGGCTGCTCGCCCAGCACCGCTTCGACGACTATCGGAGCAAGCCGGAAGATGCCGAGCGCGGGCCGAGAATCCTGGTCACGGCCGAAGCCGCGCTGGTCGAGCCGACGGTCCGCCTTGCCGACGCAACGACGCTGATCCGCGACCTCGTCAACACGCCGGCGCTGGAGCTTGGACCGGCCGAGCTCGAG
>CAMPJH010000054.1 GCA_946886845.1 uncultured Sphingomonas sp.
GCGAAATGGGCGTCGCGGCTGGCATCCGGGCCGGCGACCTCGATGTCGGTCCAGACCCGCTTCATCGCCCGCATCCAGTCGCGCTTGCCATCCGAATCCTCGGCCCAGCGCGCGGAGAAGATTCCGGGCAATCCATGCAAGGCGTCCACCGAAAGCCCGCTGTCGTCGGCGAGCGCCGGAAAGCCCGACAGATCGGCCGCTTCGCGCGCCTTCTGGTCGGCATTGTCGGCGAAGGTGTTGCCGATCTCCTCGGGCTCCGGAAGACCAAGCTCCTCGGCGCCGACGCAGGCGATGCCGAGCGGCTCGATCAGCGCCGCGATCTCGCGCAGCTTGCCCAGATTGTGGGTGGCGATGACCAGCCGGTCGCCGATTTCCCTCATGCCGCAACCGCCTTCAGCTGCGCCTCGAAAATCTCGCCGCAGCCGATCCGCGCGAGCCGGAGCATCCGCAACAGCAGCTCCTCGTCATAGCATTCGCCTTCCGCCGTCACCTGCGCCTCGACGATGCTGCCGTCGGCGGTGAGGACGAAATTGCCGTCGCATCCCGCCTTGCTGTCCTCGTCGTAATCGAGGTCGAGCACGGCGGTTCCCTCGAATACGCCGCAGCTAACCGCGGCGACCTGCGAGACGATCGGGTCGGCGGTAAGGCTCTTAGCCTTGAGAAGCTTGTCGACGGCGATCTTGAGCGCGACCCAGCCGCCGGAGATGGCGGCGGTGCGCGTGCCGCCGTCGGCCTGGATGACGTCGCAATCGACGATGATCTGGCGCTCTCCGAGCTTCGGCAGGTCGACGACAGCGCGCAGGCTTCGGCCGATCAGCCGCTGGATCTCCTGCGTGCGGCCCGACTGCTTGCCCCTCGCCGCTTCGCGGTTGCCACGGGTGTGGGTGGCGCGCGGCAGCATGCCATATTCGGCGGTGACCCAGCCCTGGCCCTTGCCGCGCAGGAAGGGCGGCACCTTCTCCTCGACCGAGGCGGTGACCAGCACGCGGGTGTCGCCGAAGCTCACCAGGACCGAGCCTTCGGCATGGCGGGTGAAGTGCGGCTCGAAGCTAATGGTCCGCATCTGGTCGGGGGCGCGTCCGCTGGGGCGCATGGGGTCTCCTGTGGCTGACTTGGGCCGCTCCCTAGACCGGCGGGCGCGGCAATCCTAGATGCTCGGGGCATGGCACAACCGCCGATCACCGAGCTGACCGACCGGATGCGCGAAGTCTTCGGGCTGGTGGTCGAGGCGTATCTCGAGCGCGGGGCGCCGATCGGCTCGAAAGCGCTGACCGGGACGATCAGCCTGTCGCCGGCGTCGATCCGCGGAGTCATGCAGGAGCTGGAGGAGCGCGGGCTGCTCACCCATCCGCACACCTCGGCGGGGCGCATCCCCACCGAAAGCGGGCTGAGGCTGTTCGTCGACGGGATCATGCAGGCTTCGGCGCCCGATCCACGCGAGCGCGCCGAGATCGAGCGCCAGATCGGCCGCGACCAGCCGATCGAGGATGCGCTTGCCGCCGCCTCGGCGGCGCTGTCGGGGCTCAGCCAGGCGGCGGGGGTCGTGCTTGCTCCGAAGCAGGAGCTTCGCCTCCGCCAGCTCAGCTTCGTGCCGCTGGCGCCCGGCCGCGCGCTTGCCGTGCTGGTCGGCGCCGACGGCAATGTCGAGAACCGGGTCGTCGCGCTCGACCCGGGGACCAGCCCGGACGCGCTCGCCGAGGTCGCCAATTTCGTCACCGCGCGGCTTTCGGGGCTAACGCTGTCCGAGGCGGAGGCGCGGCTTCGGCAGGAAATCCGCGACCGCAAGGAGGCGATCGACGCCGCCGCCGCCGAGCTGGTCGCCGCCGGGCTTGCCGCCTGGACGCAGGATCATGCGCGCCGGCCGGTGTTGATTGTTCGCGGCCAGGCCAACCTAATCGACGAGGGCACGGCCGCCGACCTCGACCGGGTCAGGCGGTTGCTCGACGAACTCGAGGACCGGCAGGAAATCGCCCGTCTGCTGGAAAGCGCCCGCGATGCGCCCGGCTGCCGAATCTTCATCGGCAGCGAGAACCGGATGTTCGCTTTGTCGGGCTCGTCGGTGATTGCCGCGCCTTATCGCGGGAGCCATGGCGAGGTGGTGGGCGTTGTCGGGGTGATCGGGCCGACGAGGTTGAACTATGCGCGGGTGGTGCCCATGGTGGATTTCACGGCCAAGGCGCTAACGAGATTGATCGGATGATTCAGGACGAAGAAGAGCTTCACGAGGAGGCCGAGGCGATCCGCAGGGAAACCGCGGACGAGGCCCCCGAGCTTGCCGAGCACGACCGGCTGACCGAGCTGGAAAAGGCGCTCGACGAGGCCAACAGCAAGGCGTTGTACGCGGCGGCCGAGGTGCAGAATGTGCGGCGCCGGCTCGAAGCCGAGAAGAGCCAGGCCGCGGCCTATGCGTCGGCGGCCTTCGCCCGCGACATGCTGGCGATCAAGGATCACCTCGACCGGGCGCTGGCGGCGGTCAGCGATGAGCTTCGCAACGACAAGGTCGCAAGCAATTTCCTCGCCGGCATCGAGTCGACCGCCCGCGAGCTGGAAGCCGCTTTCTCCCGCAATGGAGTCGAGCGGATCAAGGCGCTCGGCGAGCGGCTCGACCCGCACAAGCACCAGGCGATGATGGAGATTCCGACGGACGACGCGGAGCCGGGCACGATCGTCGAGGAGATGCAGGCCGGCTACATGCTCAAGGACCGGCTGCTGCGCCCGGCGCTGGTCGCGGTGGCGAAAAAGCCGGACTGACTAGTGCACCTCCCGCTTCTGGGTCTCGCTTTTGGTGGCGAGGCTGAAGCGGGGTTCCTCCTTCGTTTTACCGAACAGGCGCTCGGCGGCGTGGCGGCCGACTTCGGGGCCGTGCTTGAAGCCGTGGCCCGAACCACCGCCGACCAGCAGCACGTTCGACAGCTGCGGGTGGAAGTCGATCAGGAAATCGCCGTTCGAGCTGTTCTCATACTGGCAGACCCGCGCCTCGGTCAGCGGCGCGCCCCGCAGAAGCGGGAAACGGCGGTCGCGGAAAGCGACGATCTCGGCCATCGCGGCCTCGCTCGGTCGGCGATCCTGGGTATCCGGGTCGACGACCGGCCCGTGGGCGTCATGGGCGAACTTGACGCCGCGCGCCTCCAAGTCCGGAAAGCCGTAAAAGATGTCGCCGGCGTTGAAGTCCGCCCAGCTTGGCATCGCGCCCGGCTGAAACCGCCAATCCCCCGCCGGCGGCGCGAAAAAGAAGACTTCCTGCCGCGTTGGGACGATCCGGCCGCCGAGCAAGTCGGGGAATAGCTTTGGGAGCCAGGGGCCGAGCGCGAAGACGAACCGGTCCGCTTCGAGCTTGCGGCCGTCCGACAAACGAACGGACCCTAGCCGCTCGCCCGTCACCTCGGGCGCAAGCGCCAGCGAATCGATATAGTCGGCACCGGATCGAACCATCCGCATGACCAGTGTTTGCACGGCGCGCCGGGCCATCAGGGCGCCGAATCCCGGCTCCCAGATCCCGGCGACCACGCCGCTGAAGTCGATCATCGGGAAGCGCTTCGCCATCTCGGCCTGGGTCAGTGCCTGGCTGTCGAGGCCGAGCTGGCGATGCGCGCCGATGCTGTCGTGGAGGTAGGGCTCCTCGGTCGGAAAGAAGAACAATACTCCGGTCTGGGCGAAGATCGGCAGTCCGGAGACGGCGCTGAGCGCTTTCCACTGGGCCAGCGAATCGAGCGCCATGCGCGCGTAGATCGAATCCTTGCCGTAGGCGGCTCGGGTCAGCCGCGATTCGCCGCCCGACGAAGCGCGGCTGTGCGCCGGGCCCCAGGCATCGATCAGCGTCACCTTGTGGCCGGCGTTCAAGAGATGCTGTGCGGTCCAGGCGCCGAACACCCCCGAGCCGATCACCGCCACGCGCTCACCATTGTTGTTCATCGCATTTGCTCGCGCTGCCTTGGCCAAAACGGCAGCGCCGCCCGCCCCGAGGAGGAGCGAGCGGCGCGTTAGTGTCGGTTGCGGCGCGCCCGAGGGTTTGCCGCTTCCGCGCTTCACCGCCGGCTTACTGTCCGCGCTCTGGCGCCGGCGGCGGCGGCGGAGGTGGCGGCGGCGGAGCCGGGCAGACCTCCGTCGCCAGGATCACCGTTCCGTCCGAGCAGGTCTGGGTCGCCGGAGCCGGTGGCGGCGGCGGCGGAGCGACCTCCACCGGTGGCGGCGGCGGCGGGGCAGACCTGAACTTGTGGCGTACGGTCAGGCCGATGATCCGCGGCTGGCCGACGTTGAACCCGAGCCGTGCCCGTCCGCCGCGTTCGCGGTCGAACGACAGTAAGGCGTTCTCATCGAACAGGTTGTTCACATAGAGCACAACCTCGGTGCCGCTGTCGAAGGCGAGCCCGGCCGACAGGTTGACCAGGTCGTAAGCCGGAAGCTTCAGGTCCAGGACCGTCGTCGCACCGGCCGGCATGCCGAACACCGGAAGCCCGTGGACGAAGGTCCCGGCCCCAGGCTCCTGATCGCTTGGCTGGGTGAAGCGGCTGCCGACATGCTGGTAGGAGGCGTTGACGTACCAGTCGGCGTTGCTGCTGAACCGCTGCCGGTAATTCGCGGTCGCCGCCATCTGGAACTTCGGCACGGTCGGAAGGCGGTTGCCCTCGCGAATGCCGCCGATGACGACTCCGGCGCCGGTGGTTACGGTCGAATCGAATTCGGCGCTGACGTAGCTACCCGCCAGGGACACATCGAAGCCCGGAAATGGGTTTGCCGCGAATTCGGCTTCGATTCCGGTGGTATGCGCCTTGGGCACATTGAAGACGATGCGCGACGAGCAGCTGCCGGCGTCGAGCGTGACCTGTAAGTTCTTGATCTCGGTGTGGAACACCGCAGCGTTGAACGTCACTCCAGCGCGGGAGTATTTGACCCCGCCTTCGTAGTTCCACAGCGTTTCGTCGTCATAATCCTGGAAGCCGCCGAAGATCGCTTCGTCCTCGGGCGTGCAGAGCGGCAGGTTGAGCGGGTCGTTGACGCCGCCAAGCCGGAAGCCCTTGGCCGCCTGGACGTTGACGCTGAGGTTGTTGGTCGGCTCCCAGGTGCCGATGATGCGCGGGCTGAAGCCGTTCGACTTGGTCCTGTCGCCGATGAACGTATCGGAGTTGGAGAACAGGCCGCCGGAGATGAAGTCGCGGGTTTCCTCGAAGTCGTAATAGCGGCCGCCGGCGGTGATCTTGAACTGGCCGAAATCATAGCTGGCCTCGCCGAACACCGCCTTCTGCTTGATGTCGTATGGAAGGTCGGCGTTGTAGGGCGAGTTGGCAGGGAAGCCGTTGGCCACCGCGGCCGACGTGCCGGCACCAAGCGCGGCGTCGACGAACGCGTCGTAGCCGGGGGTCGGCAGTCGCTGGGCATAGACGCGATTGATGTCGGTATAGAAGGCGCCGATGAGCCACTCCAGCGGCCCACTGCCTGTCGAGCTAAGGCGGAGCTCCTGTGTGAACTGCTTGAGATCGGTCGTATCGCGCAGGTTCGACGGCAGCAGCACGGCCGCGATCGGGAAGCCAAGATCGACTGAAACCGAGCCGGTCAGCGCCGAGGCGTCACGGCTGACGAGGATGTCGCGCTTGATGTAGCTGGTGATCGAGGTCAGCGCGGCCGGACCGAAATCATAGCTGGCGGTAAGGTCGGCGAGCATGGTCTCGTCCTTGAACTCTTCCCGGAGCAGCAAGAATTGCTCGCGCTCGTCGAAGGTGAAGGACGGTACCGTGAACGGATTGGAATAGAGGTTGAAAACCTCCTGCCGGTTGAAGCCGTTGGCCTTCGCCTCCTGGTAGACCACGCGAGGCGTGATCGACAGCTCGGGTGTCGGCTCCCACAGGATCGACAGGCGGCCGCCGACGCGGTGGCCATCGTTGACATTCTTGCCACCGGCCGGCCCGACAGCATCGATGAAGCCGCCGAACTTCGTCCCGTAGGCGACAGCGCGCAGGGCCGCGGTCGGCCCCAGCGGGACGTTGATCGCGCCCTTGAGCGAATAGCCGAGATCGCCTTCCGCGACCGTGTTGATATTCGCTTCGACCTGGCCCTCGGTACGGCCGAGCACCGGCTGGTTGGTGATGTAGCGGATCGTGCCGCCGACCGATCCCGAGCCGAACAAAGTGCCCTGCGGGCCGCGCAGAGTCTCGACGCGGTTGAGGTCAAACAGGTCGAGGTCGGGCGTGAACAGCGACAGCGAAATGACCGATTCATCGAGATAGACGCCGACCTGCTCTTTGACGCCGGGCTGGTCGCGGACGATCTGGCCGGCGGAAACGCCGCGGATCGACACCTGGCTTTGGCCCGGCCCCAGGTTCTGCACCGCGAGGCCGGCGACGTTGCGGGCAATGTCCTCGATCGTCTGCGCGTTGGCGCGCTCAATGTCTTCCTGGGTCTGCGCATTGACCGAAAACGGAACGTCCTGGACGGTCGACGCGCGCTTGGTGGCGGTGACGATGATGTCGTCGCCGCTGGTCTGCGCGGCCGGCTCCTGGTCCGCCTGCTGGGCGATCTGCTCTTCTTCTTGCTGAGTTTCCTGAGCGAAGGCGGGGGTGGCGAGCGCCACGGCGGCTGCGCTGAGAAGGAGGTGGTTGCGAATGCGCATGATGAGGCCCCTGTTTTTGCGTGTCGCGTAATCGGCGGGAATCTACGCCGATCCGGGGCTGTAACGAAAGTGCAGCGTCGGTTTCGGAAAGCTTTCCTGCAACGTCTGTTGCCGGCGCGCCACACAGCGTTGATGCAGGTTAAAACGGCAGAATCGCAGGCGGCGGAGCGACGATTTTGACGCCATTTCCGGCGAGGAAGGCATGGCGGACGATCTCCGCCTGCTGCTCGAGGCCGTAACGGCCGAACGGCCGCCCGGGCACGATCGAGTAGCGGTAGCGGCAGAACGGATGGCGCATCAGCGGCAAATAGAAGCGGCCGCGGGTCTGCGCTTGCCAGACGTGGGTCATCTCGTGGATGAACAGGCCCTGGCGGTGCAGCGGTTCCTTGCTGAAATCCTCCGACCACAAATCGCCGCGCGGGTGGAAGTGGATGTTTCCACTCGGCGCCATCGCCGTGCCCCGCGGCTGCAGCGGCCACCATTTGCGATGGACCATCCGCACCTTGGAATAATCGATCGCGTCGCCGAAAACCGAGCGCGCGAGCGCGATTTCTCCGGGGGTCAGGGAGCGAGATGAGCTATCGAGCATTGGACCAGGCAACGCAGCTAGCGCGTCGCCGACGCCCTCGCCATACCTTCGGCATGGCTCAGGTGCTCGGTGCTCGCCTGTCCCCCAGACAGGCTGCGCCCTCACACTTGCGAGGCTGCAGCGGCGCGGCTAGGGCATCGCGAAAGAATAAACGGAGGAAAGACCCAATGAGCGAGACATCCGATCGGGTGAAGAAGATCGTCGTCGAGCACCTCGGTGTCGAAGCCGACAAGGTGACCGAGGAAGCGAGCTTCATCGACGATCTCGGCGCCGACAGCCTCGACATCGTCGAGCTCGTCATGGCGTTCGAGGAAGAGTTCAACGTCGAGATCCCCGACGATGCCGCGGAGAAGATCACGACGGTCAAGGATGCGATTGACTATATCGACCAGCATCAGGGCTGATCGGAGGCGTTTGGCCGCCCGGATAGACGCCGATCAGGCGGCTGAGACGGCTTCCCGGAACTACTGGGAAGCCGTTTGCTTTTGAACTGACGGAGTTGAGCGAATGCGCCGTGTCGTAGTGACGGGTCTGGGCCTGGTGACGCCGCTGGGCGGCGATGTCGAAACCAGCTGGGCCAACATCATCGCCGGCAAGAGCGGCGCCGGGCCGATCACCCGGTTCGACGCCAGCGACCAGAAATGCCGCATCGCCTGCGAGGTGAAGCCGGCCGATCACCCTTATGGGTTCGATCCGTCGAAGCGGATCGATCACAAGACCCAGCGCCAGGTCGACCCGTTCATCATCTACGGTCTCGATGCCGCCGGCCAGGCGATCGAGGACGCTGGCCTCACCGACATGGACGAAGCGACCCGGCTCCGCGCCGGGGTCTCGATCGGCTCCGGAATCGGCGGCCTCCCGGGAATCGAGAAAGAGAGCGTCAACCTGTTCGAGAACGGGCCGAGCCGGGTCAGCCCGCATTTCGTCCACGGTCGGCTGATCAACCTCATCTCCGGCCAGGTGTCGATCAAGCACGGGCTGATGGGCCCCAACCACGCGGTCGTCACCGCCTGCTCGACCGGCGCCCACTCGATCGGCGACGCGGCCCGGATGATCAAGGACGATGACGCCGACATCATGCTCGCAGGCGGCGCGGAAGCCACGATTTGCCCGATCGGGATCGCCGGCTTCGCCCAGGCGCGGGCCTTGTCGACCAACTTCAACGACCAGCCGGAAAAGGCGAGCCGCCCCTACGACAAGGGCCGCGACGGCTTCGTCATGGGGGAGGGCGCCGGAGTCGTCGTGCTCGAGGAATATGAGCACGCCAAGGCCCGCGGCGCGAAAATCTATGCCGAGGTGATCGGTTACGGCCTGTCGGGCGACGCCTATCACGTCACCGCTCCGCACCCCGAAGGCTCGGGCGCCTACCGATCGATGGAAATGGCCCTCAAGAAGTCGGGGCTGCAGCCGACCGACATCGATTACATCAACGCCCACGGCACCTCGACCCCGCTCGGCGACGAGCTCGAGCTTGGCGCGGTCCGCCGGCTGTTCGGCAACGCCATCGGCAGCCTGTCGATGAGCTCGACCAAGTCTGCGATCGGTCACCTGCTGGGCGGCGCCGGGGCGGTCGAGAGCATCTTCTGCATCCTCGCGCTGCGCGATCAAATCGTCCCGCCGACGCTCAACCTCGACGATCCGAGCGAAGGCACCGAGGGCGTCGACCTGGTGCCGCACAAGGCGAAGAAGCGCCAGGTTCGAGCGGTGCTGAACAACAGCTTCGGCTTTGGCGGCACCAACGCGTCGCTGATCATGAAGGCCGTGTGACGAGATGCCTTGCATGGCTCGCCGGCCTCGCGGTCGGCGCAGCATTGATCGTTACCGCGCTCCTGTGGTGGAGCTCCGGGCCAAAACCGGGCCCGCACACCATCATCGTCGGGGAAGGTGCGACCCTGGCAACGGTCGCCCGCCAGCTCGATGACGCCGGCGCGATCCCCGGCAATGCGACGACCTTCCGCGGCTTTGCCCGAGTCCTCGGTTCGAGCGACCCGATCCAGGCAGGCGAGTTCGAGATTCCGAAGGGGATGGGCGGGGCGGCGATCCTCGACCTGCTGCAGCACGGGAAACCGGTGCAGCGGCTGATCACGGTGCCGGAAGGCATGCCGTCGATCCTGGTCCAGGAGAAACTGGCGGCGATCCCCTATTTGACCGGCTCAGTGCCGGTCCCGGAGGAAGGCTCGCTCCTGCCCGACAGCTATGGCTACCAGCGTGGCGAAGCCCGGGCGGCCGTCGTCGCCCGCATGCAGTCGGCGATGACCAAGACGCTCGATGCGCTGTGGGCGAAGCGCAAGTCGACCTGCCCGATCGGCAATAAAGAGGAGGCGGTAACGCTCGCCTCGATCGTCGAGAAGGAAACCGCCAAGCCGTCGGAGCGGCGGACGATCGCCGGCGTCTATTGCAACCG
>CAMPJH010000055.1 GCA_946886845.1 uncultured Sphingomonas sp.
TTCTCGACCCCGCTGGCGACCAGGCCGGCGCTGTTCGCCAGCGCCAGGCCGGCGACCGCCACGACCATCATCGCGAAGGTCATGATCGCCATCACCGCGACGGTCGGCGCGTGCAGCTTCTCGATCGGAACCAGCCGTGCCTGTGCCCGCGACCAGATCATTGCCGCGACTCCTGCCGCGGGCCGCGCGGCGGGTTTTTCAGCGAGCCGGTCGGATCGACCAGCGCGCCACGGTCGAGCCGCATCAGCTCGGCGCCGGGATTGGCGGCAATCAGACCGAGGTCGTGGGTGGCAACGACGACGGTCGTCCCGAACTCGTTCATCGCGCTGAACAGATGCAGAAGCCGCTTGGCCATCTCGGCATCGACATTTCCGGTCGGCTCGTCGGCGACCAGCAGGTCGGGCTGGGTGATCACCGCCCGAGCGATCGCCACCCGCTGCTGCTCGCCGCCCGACAGGGTCGGCGGGCGGGCGCCGGCGCGGTCGCCGAGCCCGACCCAGTCGAGCATCTCGCGAACCGCCGATTCAATCTCCGCTTCGTCGCGCCCGGCGATCCGCAACGGCAAGGCGACATTGTCGTAAGCGGAGAGATGGCGGATCAGCCGGAAATCCTGGAACACCACACCGATTCGCCGACGGAAGGCGGGAAGAGTGTCGCGGAAAACCTCGCTCAAGTCGTCGCCGAACAGGCGGATGCGCCCGCGCGTCGGCCGCTGCGCCAGGTAAAGCAGCTTGAGCAGCGAGGTCTTGCCGGCCCCCGACGCGCCGGTGAGGAAATAGAAGCCGCCTTCACTCAAGCTGAAGTCGAGGTCGCGCAGCACCTCCGCTCCGGTGCCGTAGCGCAGGCCGACGCTTTCGAATTGGACAAATGCCGCCAGACTAGCCCTCCCACGTCCTCTGGGCTTGTCGCATGGGGGCGCCGCCTTGCCAACGGCCCAGCATTCCTGTTTACCGATAGTGCTCTAGCAGGAGACGCGCGGCACATGATCCTGACCTGCCCGTCGTGCGGGACTCAATATGCAGTGAAGGACGGCGCCATTCCCGAAGGCGGGCGCAAGGTTCGTTGCGCCGCTTGCGGGCACAGCTGGCACCAGGATCCGGACGCCGCGCCCGTCGAGGCCGCAGCCGCGCCGCTGGAACCGCCGCCACCAGCCGAACCGAATGAGGTTGAAGAGCCCGGAACGGCCGAGGTCGAGGCTACCGAATATGGCGCCGGGCCGGTCGAGCCACCGCAGGCTTATGAGGAAATCGAGCCAATTGCGCCTGGCGCGCCCCTGGTCGAGCCGCCGGCCGCGGTCCCGGTGCCGCCGCCCGACGACGCTTTCAACCAACAGCGCGAGCCTCCGGAAGATCAGTGGGACCTGACCAAGGAGCTTCCCGACGCCGAGGAAATCGAGGCGCTGCGCACCGAAACCGGTGCCGACCGCAAACGCAACTGGTTTATGGCGATCCTGATCGCGATGGTGCTGGTGGTGGCGGTCGCGCTGGCTTTCTGGTTCCTGGCTCCGGATTCGTTGCGGCAGCAGGTCGGGCTGGCGGGGTCGGCACCGAGCCCACTGCAGATCGCGCCGGGGACTACCGAGCGGCAACCGCTGGCCAGCGGCAATGAGCTGGTCGTCGTCAGCGGGCGGGTGATCAACCCGAGCGCGATTCAGCAGACGGTGCCGCCGATCGAAGCGCAGCTGCGCGACAAGGCCGGTCGGCTGCTCTACGCATGGACGATCGCGCCGCCGGCGCGGAGCCTTCCGCCGGGAGGCAGCGCGTCGTTCAACAGCGCGGAAATGAACGTTCCGTCGAGCGGCGACGAATCGACCATCACCCTGACGCTAAAGGGCTGACTTCCTAGGGAAATTCCACGAGCGTGGCTGGCGTTTGACTGCCGTCGCGTTCGCGGATGAGCCGATCGTAGGAATGCACCCCAGGCTCTTCGCTGCCGCCCCGGGCGAAGCGCACATGGGCTCCGTGGACAATTCGAACCGTCGCCGTCGCCTGCCGCTCGAGTACGGGCGAGGGCCGATGGGCCGGCGACTGCGCCATCGCGCTTGCAGCAAGGGCTGTGAGCAACAACATTCCGCCGTGTAACGCGCCGGGCAGCCAATGGTAAACGCCGCATTAAGCACTGTCCCGTTACGGGATCGCGAGGCTCGGCATTGCGCCTGCGGAATCGCTTTGATAGAGGCGCGGGCCTTGCCAGGAGCGGCGGCAGCCAAGCCGTCCATTCTCATGCACGTGCGGTCGTGGCGGAACTGGTAGACGCGCAGCGTTGAGGTCGCTGTGGCCGAAAGGCCGTGGAAGTTCGAGTCTTCTCGACCGCACCAGCATGTGATCGAAGCGAGTCCCTGGACTGGCGGATCGCATGCTCTACCCTCCTTGCTGCGACTGCGTCGCACCAGCGATAGAGCACCGAAAGTCGTCTCAGACGACTATTGCGTGGAGGCGATTCGCGGCGGCGGCTGGAGATGGATCGAGCCGAGACGGACCACTGCCTGGCGGTCGGTAACGGTCGCCCTGACGTTCAAATCCGGCGCCACTTGCGCGGCTTCGGCCGAGGCTTTGGCGATCCGCACGCTGTAGCTGCCGTAGGGCGCGCGTTCGAACAGGAAGTAGCCGTCGAAGTCGGTGCGCGCCGTCGCGACGACCAGCCCGCCGGAGTCGACCAGCTCGAGATCCAGCCCTTCGAAGCCGAGCCCGCCGCTCTTGACGATGGCGCCTTCGACGTCGCCGGCGCCGACCAGCCCGATCTCGACCTCGGCCGGGACGCCCGGGCGGGGAACGACGACCTGGATCGCCTTGCGCGGCGCAAGCATCGGATCGGACAGGCTGGTCTGGTCGATGCCGACGGTGATCGGCGTGTAGGTCGCGAGCCCGGCGACGAAGACCGAGCCTTTGCTGTCGGTCGGCTGCCGCGCGACCGTCTGGCCGGCAGTGACCAGCGCACCTTTCTCGAACGGCTCGCCGGGATCGGCGACGCCGTTGTCGTTGAGATCGCGATAGACCTTGGCGCGAACCGAGCCGGCGGCAGCAATACGCTCGCGCGACAGGCTGAGCCCGCGGCTGGGATCGAGCGAGAAGTTGAGGTTGAGGCCGACCGCCACCGAACCGTCGCTTGCGGCTTCGCCGGTCACCGCCAGCGCCATCCCGCTGAAACGGTGAATATGGCTAATTCGCGCCCGTGCCCGGTTCTCCGGCCCGTCATAGGCGATCGCACCCTCCCAGTCCGCGGTATCGGACGCGGACCAGTAGGCGCTGAGCTCGGCCGATCGGAACCGGCTTTGCGGGTTGACCTCGAAGCTGGTGGAGCCGCGCAACCGGACCGGCCCCACACGGCCGGTGCCGATCAGGTCGGCGATGATGTCAGGCGGCGGTTCCGGGCCCTTGGCGAGGAATTGCCGGGTGTATTTGACATTGGCGGCGAGATTGAAGCGATCGAAAGTCGTCGACAGCCGCGCCGCGGCCTCCAGCTGACCGCTTCCGTCCGGGCGATCGCTGTAGCGCACGTCGGCGTGGGCGGGGATGATCGTCCGGCCGAGGCGAATCGGCGCATCGAGGGCGACCCGGACATCACGCTCGCTCGCCACCCGGCCGCCGCGAAGGTGGAAATCCCTTGCCGTCACCGCCTCGGCGCTGACGTTGACCGAGCCGAACTTCGCCAGCAACTGGGCGCGCGCGGCGAGCCCGCCACTGCTCTCCCTGGCGACTCCGACCTCGACCAGCGCCGGTCCGATCGAGCGCCGGATCGAGCCTTCGACGAAGGTCACCCGCTCGTCCTCGATCAGCATCGTCCGCGCCAGCACTCCGACCGACGTGCGCTCGTCGATGCCGTGCTCGATCGATGCCGCCGCCTGCACCTTGGGCTCGGTTGGGCTGACGTCTTCGTCGCGGAACGCGAAAAGGTCGCGGCCCGGCTGGTTGACGCCAGCCCAATACCAGGTCTTGCCGGGCGGGACGTTGTCCTGGCCGACGTTGATCAGCTCGTCGCGGGTCCGGACCTGTCCCTGCGGGCCGTAGAGGATAATGGTGATCTGGTTCTCGCCGTAGAGCAGCTGGACGTCGTCGAAGACGTAGCGCTGCCGCTCGTCAGAGCGGGCGAAAGCCAGCAACTGGCCGTTGCGATACAGTTCCGCGTCCCACCCGGACGGCAATTCGCCTTCGAAGCGGGTGCGGTCGAAGCTGGTCGGGTTGACCAGCGGCCGGTTGGTGACGACGGCGCCGCGGCCGCTGCGGTTGCTTCCGCTAAGCCGAGTGCTGAGCCCGGCGACGTCACCGAAGCCGAAATGGGTCGCCTGCAAGGGGCCGAGCAACTGCCCGTCGGGATCGGACCGATAAGCGCGCAGTCGGACCGAAGCCGGCATGCCCTTTTCGTCGGTCGCGACCTGGGCGTCGTACGACATATGGGCGATCTCGCCGGCGGCATAGACGGAACTGCGGCGGTCGACCTTCATGCCGCTGTCGGCGCGATAGGTCATCCCGGCGCTGACCACGAAGTCGAGCGCCGGTGCCCGCCACATCCGGTAAGGAAGGCGGACCTGCGGCAGCTTCGACAGGTCGAACTTGGCCGGGCGGATGTTGGCGGCGCGCTTCTCCCGCTCCAAAGCGAGCTCGACCGGCAGCTTGGCTTCCGATTCGAGGATCAGCGCCGACCCGGAAGTCAGCGGCTTGACGCCAATTCCGAACCAGCGCGCCAGAGCGACGCTGTCGACACACCACCCTTCGGGGGTCTCGCGGACGGCAGCGGGCGCCAGCGTTTCGCTGTTGCCGCCATAGACGACCTTGCCGGCGGCGACGTCGATCGAGATCTTGTGGCTTTCCTTGAACGCCCAGCCGCTCGCCCGCTTCGCCGTTAGGTCGATCTTCATCGGCACGTCGAGGGTGGTCAGGAAGTCGCCGAAGACGACGCAGGTCCCCTCCGGCGTGTTGTAGGCGCGGACGCCGTCGCCGATCCGGTATTGGCGAAGCTTGACGTCAAGAAGGAACTGCTCATCGGGGTCGGCCGACCAGCGCTCGCCGACCGGAGTGGCGGCAATCGCGCCCACCGTGCTCAGGCAGGCGACGGCGCCGAGCGCCGCCGCCTTGCACAGCCATGTGCGGGCTCCGACCATCACCATTCACCGCGCCTGGCGAACTCCGCCCTAGCGCAGCACCGCCTGGGTTTCGGCGATGGTCCGCGATCCGTCGTCGTAGGTTTCGACATATTGAACGGTGACCGGGCCGGCGACCTCGCCCTTGAAGCTCTCGTCGATCGGCAGGATGACCTGGCGCTGGCCGACCTCGGTGTAGACCGCCACCGCGCGCTGGCGGGCGATCGGGTCCTTGACGCCCTGCTTGAGCACCCGGACCTCGCCGAAGGTCGAACGGCCGCCCGAGCGGCTGAGGTCGAGCGCGATCGCCGGCTTGCCGTCGCGCCGCTCGAGACGGACATTGGCGATCCCCGCTTTGGCCTCGAGATTGCCGAGGCGGACGATGACCGGGATCGTCACTCCGTAGACCGGAGTCAGCTTGAAGCTCAGCCCCTTGACGGGCGCGCTCGCCGCCTGAGCGACCGGAGTCGCCGGCGGGATCGCCCGGAACAGCAGGTGGATCCGGTATTCGCCGTCGGGAAGCCCCTGCGGCGGCCTGGCGCTGATCCGGATCGACTGCGGCTCATTGGGGGCAAGCGTTACCCGCCGCGGCGCATAGACGATCATGTCGCGCGCGGCTTTTTCCGGATCGTTCGGTTCGGCGACCTCCTCGAGGGTGCCGTCGCCCTTCATCCGCCGGAACTCGACCGAAATCCGATAGGTCGCCGGCTCCTCGCCGATATTGTTGAGGATCACCTCGGTGCCGCGCCCGCCGTTGAGCACCAGCCGGGTCGGCGCGACCAGCAGGTCGCCGACCCCGGCGCTGGCCGGCTGGGCGAAAAGGAATGTCGGCGCGGCGAATAGCGCGGCCGCGGCAAGGGCTTTGGTCAACAGCTTCATCTCGGCGATCCCCAGCTATCTCCATTTCGGAGTGATCACCGACTAATGCTCCGGAATGGTTGATTTTCGGTTCACCATTGCCGTTCAACGCCAAGAAAAAGGGGCCGCCGTTGCCGGCGACCCCTCTCTTCGCGCGGCAGGAGCCGCCGCGCGCTGGTCAAATCGACTTACTGATAGTCGGCTTCGACGTCGAACGTGCCCTCGTAAACGCCGTCCGCGGTCGTGTCGCTGACATCGATCGAGCCGCCGATGTCGAACGTCACCGTGCCGGTGCCGTCGAGGGTGACGGTGCCGGGCGCGTCAACCGCCAGTACCAGGTCTGCAGAGACCTGGGTCTGGTTGACGAGGTTCAGTGTCGGCGCGACGGTGATGGTCAGATCCTGATCCATCGTTCCAGTGGCGGTGTACTGCGCCGTCTGGGTGGTGCCCGAGCAGGTCACGTTGACGCAGCCGCCGAAGGTGCCCGCCTGGTCGATGCCGACGGTATCGGTGTACGCACCGGCGCCGAGCACGATGGTGCCGAGGTCGAGGTCGCGCACGGACGTGAGCGTGAGCGGCGTGTAGATCCGCGCAGTCGCCGTCGCGTTGGTCGTCGCCGGAACCGGCGCAGCGCTGGCGGGAGCGCTGGTAAGGGCCAGGGCGGCAACCGCACCGGCGAAGATCAGAGCCTTGTTCATTTCAATTCCCCACTGGTTCAAAAAAACAGCGGCTGCCCGACCGCTGGTCCGGTCACCCGTGATCATCCCATTAACCGCCGCCGCTTACCCCTTCCCTCAAGGGCGTGGTTACCGGCGATTTAAGGATTTCTCCGGTTTGGAGCCTTTGCCTTCAAAGATAGTCGACGGTGATCGGCACATCGCCGCGATACTCGCCGTCGGCGTCGCCGAGGATGGTCAGTCGGCCGCCGAACTGAAAGCTGAGGTTGCCGGCCGAATCGAGCTTGGGCAGGCCCGAAAGGTCGGTTTCGATGTCGTCAATGGCGATGCTCCCGCCGGCAATCGAATGCAGGTCGATCCGCCGCGGCATCTCGATTCGCAGGATCCGTCCCGGCTCGCCGCGCACCGTGACCGATCCGACCATCGCCTTCGCGCTTAGCGTTGCGATGCTTCCGCTGGCGCTGCGCTCGCCGTTGGGGAGCAGGGTCGCCGCCCCGCCGCCGCCACCGAGCAGCACGAGCCGGTCGAAATCGAGCACTGCCACGATCTCGAGCTGGATTCGGTCGCTGCTGTCGCCTTCGACGCGCTCGGTGACCGGCTTGCTGCACAACCGGCATTGCGCGGTCGCGGCGTCGGGAGCGCCGGCCAGCATGATTGCGGCGGCGGCAAGACTGCTCGCGAACGCGTACCGATACGCCATGGCCGCAGGTGCTAACGGCGATAGTCTAAAACAGGGTTAATGCCTGCGTAACCTCGGACGCGTCATTGTAGCGACGATGAGCAACTTGCCCGACCGGCGCCAGCTTTCTATCGCCTGATCCCTCGATGGCCCGATATCGACACCCCTGAATGGCCCGATCCCAAAACGGCTCCGCGGGACGCCCGTTCGTCACCGCCTTCAAGATTCTGCTTTACGCGACGCTGCTCGGGCTGATCGCGGTAGCGGTTGCTGTCGCTGTCGCGGTAGCGTCGCTGCCCAGCTACGACCGGCTCTCGCAACGCTCCGACCTTGGCCAGATGATCCGGGTCCATGCGTCGAACGGCGCGGTGCTTGTGTCGCTCGGCCCGAGCTTCGGCAAATGGCTCCCATACGACCAGATACCGCCGGAAATGCGGTCGGCGATGATCGCCATCGAAGACAAAAGGTTCCGCTCGCATGTCGGCGTGGATCCGATCGGAATCGGCCGGTCCGTCTTCGTTCGAGTCGAGAGCGGGCAATGGCGCCAGGGCGGGTCGACGATAACCCAGCAGCTGGCCCGCAACATCTTCCTGACCAACAGCCGGACATTCGGCCGCAAGATCAAGGAGGCGGTGCTGGCACTCGCGATCGAGCGCAAGTTCAGCAAGGACCAGATCCTCGAGCTCTACCTGAACCGGGTTTATTTCGGCGGCGGAGCCTACGGCATCGACGCCGCCTCGAGGCGCTTTTTCGGCCACGGCGCCGAACAGCTCACCCTGGGCGAGGCGGCGATCATCGCCGGGCTGGTCAAGGCCCCGTCCAACTACTCGCCGACTGCCGACGTCGAGGCCGCTCGCGACAGGTCCCAGGTCGTGCTCAGGACGATGGTCGACAGCGGCTTCATCTCGGCGAGCCAGGCGGCCAACGCCGATCCCGCCCGAATCCGAATCCAGTCTACCACCAAGCAGGACAGCGTCCGCTATTTCACCGACTGGGCGCTGCCCCAGCTCGACACTCTGATCGACGAGACGTCCGATGCGATCGATGTCTGGACGACGCTCGATCCGAGGATGCAGCAGGCCGCGCAGCGGGCGGTCGTCGCCGACGCGCCGAGGGGCGCGCAAGGCGCCCTCGTCGCGATCGACCGCGACGGCGCGGTCCGGGCGATGATCGGCGGCAGGAGCTACCCTGATTCAATCTACAATCGGGCGACCCAGGCCGAGCGCCAGCCCGGCTCCGCGTTCAAGCTGTTCGTCTATCTGGCGGCGCTGGAATCGGGAATGAAGCCGACCGACATGATGGTCGACAGGCCGGTCGACATCAACGGCTGGCAGCCGCGCAACTCGACCCGCACCCATGCCGGGCCGGTCAGCCTGCGCGAGGCCTTTGCCCGGTCGATCAACACGATCAGCGCGCAGATCGGCCAGCAGCTCGGATTTTCGACGATCGCCGACATGGCGCGACGATTCGGCATCACCAGCCGGATTTCGACTTTTCCATCGATGGTGCTGGGCACGAGCGACGTCCGCCTGATCGAGATGACCCAGGCTTTTGCCTCGGTCGCCAACCGCGGCGTTGCGGTCACGCCCTACGGAATTACCAAGGTGGTGACCGTCAACGGCCGCGAGCTTTATCGCCACGAGCCGAGCGAGCAACGCGTGCTGGTCGCGCCCTGGGTCGCCGCGGAGATGACCGATTTGCTGCAATCGGCGGTTCTGACCGGCACCGGCCGCGCCGCCCAGATCGGCCGCCCTGTCGCCGGCAAGACCGGCACTACCAGCTCCAACAAGGACGGCTGGTTCATCGGCTTTTCGAGCGGCCTGACCACCGGCGTGTGGATGGGCCGCGACGATGCCCGCGCGGTTGCCGGCCTGCAGGGCGGAACCGCCCCGGCCCGCGCCTTTCACGATTTCATGGCCGTTGCCGTCGCCAATCGCCCGGTCGAGCAATTCGAAACCCAAGTGCCGATGCCCGACTGGCAGCTGGAGCCCGAGGAACTCTATCTCGGCGACGAATATCTCGACCCCAATGCCATGCCGATGGTCGACGAGCACGGCAATCCGATCATGCCGCCTGGATATCAGCCCGGCATGGAAGGCCAGCTTCCGCCGCCGCAGCCGGGCTCCGGACTCACTCAGGAGTGGCTCGACAATGCGATTGGCGGCGGTCGCCAGCCGCAGCGTCCGCCCCCGCAAGCCCCGCCGCCGTCCAGCCAGCCGCCGCCGGGGACGCAGCAGCGGTCACCGCCGCAGCCCGATCCTTCGCAGCCGCGGCCCGGAACTCCGTAACAG
>CAMPJH010000056.1 GCA_946886845.1 uncultured Sphingomonas sp.
GGCGTGCTGGTCGACGACGCGATCGTCGAGATCGAGAATATCGTCCGGCACATGCGCATGGGCAAATCCGCCTATCAGGCCTCGATCGACGCCGCCGACGAGATCGGCCTCGCGGTCCTGGCAACAACGATGTCGATCGTCGCGGTCTTCCTGCCGGTGGCGATGATGCCGGGAATATCCGGCCAGTTCTTCAAGAACTTCGGATACACGGTCGTACTCGCGGTGCTGATGAGTTTGCTCGTCGCGCGAATGATCACGCCGATGATCGCGGCCTATTTCCTCAAGGCGCACGGCAAGCAGTCGCACGGCGAAGGCTGGTTCATGGACCGCTATATGAGCATCCTTCGGTGGTCGCTCGATTCGACCAAGGCCAAGGCGATGCGGGCGAAGCTCGAAGCGGTGCGGCTGCGGCCGACCTACTGGTTCGCCGAGTTCGTGTTCGTCCTGCTCGTGCTCGCCGCGTTCGCCATAACGATCTCGGCGGTGCCGGCCCTGCTCGCCTCGTTCGAGCTTCCGGCCTTCCTTCCACTGCTCGCGGGTTTCGTGCTCGCGCTGGTCGCCGGCTACGCGGTCGTCAAACTGCTCGGGCTCCTAATTCGGGCGACCAACGGCGGGCTCGCCCGCTATCACGTCTGGTGGGCCGGCAGGTGGAAGGCGCGCTTCCGCGACCATCGCATGTGGATCGTCGGTATCGGCTTCCTCGCGTTCATGGCGACGATCGGCCTGTTCATGTCGCTTCCCAGCCAGTTCTTCCCGACCACCAATTCGGACTTCAGCCGGGTCCGGATCGAGATGCTGCCCGGAACCACGATTGACCAGACCGAAGCGGTCGCCGGCAATGTCGCGGCGATCATCAACGAGCAGCCCGAGACTCTGAACGCGCTGGAAAGCATCCGCGAGGGCAACGCCTTCATCTTCATCACCCTGAAGAAGGATCGCGAGAGGACGAGCATCGAATTCGAGCGTGACCTGACACCCAAGCTGGCGCAGATCGCTGACGCTCGAGTGAGCTTCCTGTCACAAGGCGGCGGTGGCGGCACCGGTCGCGATATTTCGATCATGCTTTCGGGCTCCGACCCGGTCCTGCTCAACCGGACGGCGAGCAAAATCGTCGACGAAATGAGCTCCCTGACGGAAATCCGGGCGCCGCGGGTCAATGCGGACCTGAGCCGGCCGGAACTGCTGATCAAGCCGCAGCTCGACCTTGCAGCGCAGCTCGGAGTGACGACCACGGCGCTCAGCCAGACGATCCGAATCGCGACGATGGGCGACATCGACCAGAACAGCGCCAAATTCTCACTCGCCGATCGCCAGGTTCCGATCCGGGTGATGCTGCCGGACAATTCGAGGCAGGACCTGGAGACAATCCGCAACCTTCCGGTGCCGACGACCTCGGGCGGGAGTGTGCCGCTAAGCCGGGTTGCCGAGATCAGCTTCGGTTCGGGCCCGACGACAATCCAGCGCTACAACCAGAACCGCCGAATCTTCATCGGCGCGGACCTCGCGCAGGGCGTGGTTAAGAGCGAGGCGATGGCCAAGATCAACGCCTTGCCGACGATGACCAAGCTACCGGCCGGCGTATCGAATGCGCCGTTTGGCGACGACGAGTGGCAGGCCGAAATGATGCAGAGCTTCCTGATCGCCCTGGTGTCGGGCATCCTGCTGGTCTTCGCGGTGCTGGTCCTGCTCTATCGCCGCTTCATGTCGCCGCTCGTGAACATGGCGTCGCTGTTGCTGGCGCCGCTCGGCGGCCTCCTCGCCTTGGCGATCATTGGACAGCCGCTTTCGCTGCCGGTGTTCATCGGCATCCTCATGCTGTTCGGAATCGTCGCAAAGAACTCGATCCTGCTGGTCGATTTCGCGGTGGAGATGATGGATCGCGGAATCGAGAAGTGGGAAGCGCTGATGGAGGCTGGCCACAAGCGTGCGCAGCCGATCGTGATGACCACGGTGGCGATGGTCGCAGGCATGATTCCAACGGCGATTTCCCTGTCCGGCGATGCGGCGTGGCGGGCACCAATGGGCACGGTCGTCATCGGCGGCCTGATCATGTCGACGCTGCTGACGCTGATCATCGTCCCCGCGGGATTCAGCCTGGCCGATGGCCTTGAGAAACGGGTCGGTCCATGGCTGCGCAAGCGCGTGCTGACACTCGAGCCCGATCATCGGTCGGAAGGGCCGTCGCTTCAACCGGCGGAGTGATTCCGCCGGGCCGGCGCGCTATGGCGGGCCTATGACTCCGGCCGCCCTCGCCCGGTTCAATCCCGCCCAGCCCGGCGCGCGCGGCATGAAGATTGCCGCCACCGGCCTGCTGGTCATGATGGCGGCGCTGTTCCTGACGGCGCGGGCGCTTGAGCCGGGCTATCCCTGGCTCGCCTGGGTCAAGGCGTTCGCCGAGGCGGCGATGGTCGGCGGGCTCGCCGACTGGTTCGCGGTGACCGCCTTGTTCCGCCACCCGCTCGGCCTGCCGATTCCGCACACAGCCATCATCCCGCGCAACAAGGACCGGATCGGCGAAGCGCTCGCCAGCTTCATCAAGGAAAATTTCCTCGTGCCGTCGGTCGTTGCCCGGAGAATGCGCAATATCGACGTCGCCGGCGCCGCCGGCCGGTTCCTGCGAACCCCGGCGGCGGAGGGCACGCGGATTCGCCACGGCGCTTCGCGTCTCATCGCCGACGTTTTCGAAGGACTCGACGACGAGCGGCTGGGCGGCATCGTCAAGGGCGCGATCGCCGCGCGGATCCAGAAAATGGAGGTGGCGCCGCTGCTTGGTCACGCGCTGGCCTCGGCGATCAACGAGGATCGCCACGTGCCGATGCTGGAAGCGGCCATCCGCTGGATGGCGCGGGCGCTCGACGCCAACGAAGACCTGATCCGGGCGATGGTCCACAAGAAGGCCAGCTGGGTGCTCAAGCTGGCCGGGCTCGACGCCAAGCTCGCCGACGCGATCATCGACGGGCTTCGCAAGCTGACGGCGGAAATGTCGACCGATCCCGCCCATCCGGTCCGGATCAAAGTCGAGGAAGCGCTCGCCAAGCTGGCCAACGACCTTCAGACCAATGCCGAGACCCGCGCCAAGGTCGAGGAGATGAAGGAGCAGCTCCTCGCCAACCGCTCGGTCGCGCTGTGGATCGACACGCTTTGGCAAAAGGGCCGCGAGTCGATCATCCGCGCCGCCCGCAACCCCGACGCGGCACTTGCCGGCCGGCTCGGAGAACTGCTCAAGGCGATGGGCACGTCGCTCGAGCAGGACCCGCGGATCCGCGCAGCGATCAACCAGTTCGTCCGCCGTGCGGCCGCCGGAATGGCGCAATCCTACGGGACGTCGATCGTCAAACTGGTGTCGGAAACCATCCGCAGCTGGGACGCCCGCACGGTGACGGCGCGGCTCGAGGCCGCGGTCGGGCGCGACCTCCAATATATACGGATCAACGGAACCTTGGTCGGCGGGCTGGTCGGCTTGGTTATCCACGGACTCGACACGCTTTAAAAAGCGCCGTTCGTCGCCGCTCGGCCCGCCCTTCGTCGAAATGAACGGAACGGTCAGCGGCGATTCACCTCGCTTCGACGAACGCGGACGCAATGAACGCCAGGACGCTCCTGTTGGCCGGAACGGCGCTGTTGATGGTCCCGGTGTCGGCTCGGTCGCAGGACGCGCCGGCCGCCGGACAGCAACCGGCCGAGGCGCCTCCCCCTGCAGCCGACGAATCGCTAGCCGAGTATGAAGAGGATGACTCGGACACCATCGTCGTTGTCGGAGCGAAGCCGCGCGGCTCGGTGATTGGCGACATTCCGCCCGAGAACGTGCTGACTCCGGCAGATGTGCGGGCGACCGGCGCGACCGACGTCACCGAGCTTCTCGATGCTCTGGCGCCGCAGATCGGCAGCGCTCGCGGTCGGGGCGGCGAACGGCCGATCATGCTGTTGAACGGCCAGCGAATCTCGAGTTTCCGCGAGCTGCGCGACCTTCCAACCGAAGCGATCAGCCGTGTTGAAGTCCTGCCCGAGGAGGTCGCCCTCAAATATGGCTATCGAGCCGACCAGCGGGTGGTGAACATCGTCCTTCGCGAGCGCTTCCGGTCGACCGTGGCCCGGGTCGAAGGTTCGGCTTCGACCGAAGGCGGCTACGGGGCAGGCGAAGCCGAGCTGACCCGGCTGATGATCGGCAAGGACAGCCGAACGAGCCTCAACCTCGACATCGAAGCCAACAGCGGCCTGACGGAGGCCGAGCGCGACATCTTGCTCGAGGACAGTTCGGAGGATTCGGAGCCGGATCCGCGCGATGCACGGACGCTGCTCGGATCAGGCCGGCAAATCACCGCCACCGTGACTCATAACCGCCAGCTCGACACGGTCGGAGCGACGGTCAATGCCGAGGTGGAGCGCAACCAGGGCCGCTCCCTGGTCGGTCTCGGCGAAAGCCTGCTGGAGCCGCTCGCGCGCGACACGACCCGCGAGAGTGCCCACGCCGGCATGGCGCTCAATGGCAATGTCGGCGACTGGCGCTGGTCGGTGACCGGCAACGCCGACGCCGCCAGGAATGTGACGGAGACCGACCTCGATGTTGCCAGCCGCGATCGGGCAGTCTCCAGTACTTTGTCGGGCGATATCGATGCCGTGGCGAACGGCAACCTGTTTCGGCTTCCCGCCGGCGATGCGGGGGCGACAGTGCGGGTCGGCGCCAGCACCATCCATCTGGACAACGACCGGCGCCGCGACGGCTCCGAATTCTCGACCACGCTGGGCCGCACGCGCGGCACCGCCGCGCTCAATCTCGACCTGCCGATATCGCGGCGAAACCGCGACTTCGCCGCGCTCGGCAGCCTGACGCTCAACGGCAATGCGGGAGTCGAGCAATTGTCGGACTTCGGAACGATGACCACCCTCGGCGCCGGGCTCAACTGGTCGCCGCTCGATCGGCTGAACCTGCTCGCCAGCTGGACTCGGGAAGAGGGCGCGCCGACCGTCCAGCAGCTCGGCGACCCTGTTCTGGACACGCCCGAGGCCCGGATCTTCGATTTCACCACCGGCGAAACCGTGCTCGTCACCGCCATCACCGGCGGCAACCGCGAGCTCGAAGCGGACCGCCGCGACGTCCTCAAGCTCGGCGGCAATTGGAAGCCGTTCGAGGAAACCGACCTGCGGCTGCGAGTCGATTACGTTCGCTCGCGGCTGACCGATCCGATTTCCAGCTTCCCCGGCCCGACGGCGGCTCTGGAGGCAGCCTTCCCCGAGCGCTTCGTCCGCAATTCGGCCGGCGAGCTGGTCAGCGTCGACCTCAGGCCGGTCAACTTCGACAGCGCCCGGCGCGACACCCTCCGGCTCGGTTTCGACTTCTCCAAATCCCTGAAGTCGGCGCCGCCGTCGCCGGCGGTCATCGAGGCGTTTCGCGCAACGCGTGCCGCGGCTGGCCAGGGCGCTCCAACCGAGGGCGGCCCTCCGCCGGGAGGCGGGCCACCGCCGGATGACGCACTGATTGTCAGGGACGGGCCGCCAAGCGGCGGCGGACGCGGCGGCGGCGGCGGGCGTTTCTTCGGCGGCGGCCGCGAAGGCGGCCGGCTGACCTTCTCGCTCACCGACACCATCACGCTGGTCGACGAAGTGACGATCCGGCCCGGCGTTCCCAAGCTCGACTATCTCGACGGCGACGCCGTCGGCCAGAGCGGCGGCCGACCGCGCCACGAGGTCGAGGCGCAGGCGGGCTATTTCAACAACGGCCTGGGCGCCCGCCTGGCGGCCAACTGGCGAAGCGGTTCGCGCGTCAATACCGCGACCGGCGACGAGCTGCGCTTCTCGCCACTGGCGACTTTCGACCTGCGGCTGTTCGCCAACCTCGGCCAGCGCCTCGACCTTGTCGCCAAGCATCCCTGGCTGCGCGGAACCTCGCTGCGGTTCGAGGTCAGCAACCTGTTCGACTCCAAGCCCGGGGTCCGCAATTCGCTCGGCGATATACCGTTCGGCTATCAGGCGGACCTGCTCGACCCGCTCGGGCGGACCGTCAGCGTGACCTTTCGCAAGCTGTTCCTGCCGCCGCCGCGCTTCTTCCGCAGGGACGGCGCTGCAGGCGGCGGGCCGGTTGGCGAGGACTAGCGCCGCGGCGCCAGCAGCGCGTCCAGCGTTCCCTCGCCTTTGATGACCTTGACCAGCCGCGGGTAGCGCAGGCCGCCATGCCAGTCGAGGTCGACCGTCCGAAACAGCTCGCCGGTCTTGACCAGCAACTTGACAGGCGGACTGCTGCCCTTGGCGGCGGCGATCGCGGCCTTGAGCGCTTCGGGATTGAAGGCCCGGCCGTTGACCGCGACCAGCTCCGCGCCGACCGTCAGCCCGGCGTTGAATGCCGGGCTGTCCCAGATCACGGTCGCGACCTTGCCGTCATTGCCGACGACGAAACCGCCCGAATAGGTCAGGTCGGCCTGCTTCGCGCGATTCTGCGCGAGAGTGATCCAGTTGGTCGGCTGTTCGCTGAAGACCAGGCTGTAGCCCCCCATGGTGACGCCCTCGAGCGGCGGTTTGGCGGCGACGTCGTTGACCTTCCGGTCGAGGTATTTCGCCCAGTCGTAGGGCTGCACCGCGTTCAAGGTCCTGACGACATCGTCGAACGTATAGGTGAGCTCGCCCCAGTCGCCGTCGTTCATCCCGAAGAAGGCGCGGGCAAAATCGTCCATCGACCGCTTGCCGCCGGACTGCTGGCGGATGATGCGGTCGACGTCGGTCCAGATCAGCAGCCCTTCGCTGTAATAATCCTCGCTTCGCTGCCAGCTTCGCCACGGCTGCGGCGCGCGATTGGCGATGATCGGGTCATTGGTGGTGTCGACCAACGGCCGCCAGGTCCGGCCCGGAGTAGCATGACCGTAGGTCGCCGCGATCGAGGCAATGGCGCCGAGCGTATCCTCTTTCGACAGCATGCCTGAGCGGGCGCCAAGCACGTAGCCCCAGAATTGGGTCTGGCCTTCATAGACCCACAGCAGGCTGTTCTGCATCGGCGTTCGGAAGTCGGGCGTCCACAAATCGGCGCCGCGCCGGTACTTGCCGTTCCAGCTATGGACCATTTCGTGCGGCAGCAGGTTGCGCGACGAGTCGGCATTTTCCCAGTCGGTGAAATAGCCGGGCTGCACCCCATTCTCCGAGCTGCGGTGATGCTCAAGGCCGATGCCGCCGAGCTCGTCGGAGATCGTCAGCAGGAAGTCGTAGTGATCGTAATGCTGCGATCCGAACAGCTTCACAGCCTGGTCGACGAGCCGCTTGTGCGCACCGATTTGCTCCGTGGTCGCGGCGAGCTCGTCGGCCGTATCGGCTATGACCTCGAGGTTGACTCGGGGCGTCAGCGGGATCCGCCGGTAATGGGCGCCGGCGATCAGCGGCGAGTCGGCCAGCACCTCGTAATTGACCGGCGCGAAGCTGATTCGGCTGCCGGCTGCCTTGCCGCTCGGGCGAAGCGCGGTCGCGACGGTCCAGCCGTCGGGAACGACGACGCTTGCCTGCACCGGGATCTGCCGGATGTAATAGCCGGCCGGGTACAGGGTCGTCGCGATCCACTGGATGCTGGCCATTTGCGGCGTGGCGACGATCCGGCCCTGGTTGGGGGCGGTCGAGGTGAGGTACTGGAAATCGGCTTCGACGATCCGGACGCCTTCGGGGACGGTGACATGGAAGGCGTGGACGTCGATCGAATCGCGCACCCATTCGAGCGGCTTGCCGTTGGCGCTGAAGCGGATGCCGGCAATCTTGCGGATGTCGCCGCGGGGCGAGTGCCCGCCCGGAATCCATTCGGGATAGAGCATGACCAGGTCGCCCGGGCCGCTGACCGGGATCCGCTGGTGGATCTTGAAAATACCGCGTGCAACGTCGGTCGCGTCGACGCTCACCTGCATGGTGCCGGGATAGGGGATGTCGCGCGCCGGCGGGATCGCGGCGACCTTCGAGGTCGGCGCCGGCGGCAGGCTGGTCTGGCCCGGCATCGGCTGCGCGGTCGCGACAGACGCAAGCAGGACGCAGGCAAGCGCGAGCGCGCGCATTCTCTTCTCCCCTGAACGAGGCGACCGCTTGCGACAATCGGCGCCCGCTTGTCCACCCGCGCGCAGTTGCCGGCAGACGCATTCCTTTCCTTTGTCGAATGTTTTTGCCATGCGCTCGCCATGAAGACGCCGCAGCCGATCCGGGGAATGCAGAGCCTGCTGGGCGAGGACGCCGACCGCATGGCCGCGGTGGTCGCGGCGTTCGACCGGGTGCGCCGGCTGTACGGGTTCAAGCGGGTCGAAGTGCCGGTGCTCGAGCCGACCGAAGTCTTCGCTCGGACGATTGGCGAAACCACCGACGTCGTTTCGAAGGAGATGTACAGCTTCGAGGACCGCAGCGGCGATTCGGTGACGATGCGGCCGGAGCTCACCGCCGGAATCGCCCGCGCCTACCTCTCCGAAGGCTGGCAGCAGTTCGCGCCATTGAAGGTCGCGACCCACGGCCCGGCCTTCCGCTACGAGCGGCCGCAGAAAGGACGCTTCCGTCAGTTCCACCAGCTGGACGCCGAGATCATCGGCGCCGGCGAGGCGGCGGCGGACGTCGAGCTGCTCGCGCTTGGCGACCAGCTGCTGAAAGAACTTGGGATCGGCGGCGTCACGCTGGAGCTGAATACGCTTGGCGATGCCGAGACGCGTGACGCCTGGCGCGCCGCGCTTGTCGAGCATTTCTCCGGCGCGCGCGATCAACTCTCCGACGAAAGCCGCGACCGGCTCGAACGCAATCCGCTGCGGATCCTCGACAGCAAGGACCCCCGCGATCGGCCGACCGCCGATGCGGCGCCGTCGATCGACGATTTCCTGACCGCCGAAGCTAGCGACTTCTTCGCCCAAGTCACTGCCGGGCTAGACGCCGCCGGAGTCGCCTGGACCCGCAACGCGCGGCTGGTTCGCGGCCTCGATTACTACCGCCACACCGCGTTCGAGTTCGTCACCGACCGGCTCGGAGCGCAGGGCGCGGTGATCGCCGGCGGCCGCTACGACGGATTGATTGAGGCGCTCGGCGGACCGCATACGCCGGCGGTCGGCTGGGCAGCCGGTATCGAGCGGCTCGGAATGTTGATCGACGCGCCCGAAGTCGACGAGATGACTGTCGCAGTCATACCCGACAAGCCAGAACTTCAAGCGCAGGCGACGAGGGTGACTGCTCTTCTCAGGCGGGCGGGAATCGCCGCGGACATTGCACTGCGAGGTAACGCCAAGCGGCGAGCCGAATTAGCTCGAAAAGCAAGGGCTTCATCGATCTTGTATGTTCGGCCTGAAGGCGATCCAATGGGCGAATTCTATTTTAGTTACGCCGGCAAAGACGACGAGGGATTCCGTCGAATTTCTGCTGCAGTAAATGAGGCAATTGGCACGCGTTTCTTGCTGAGCGGTCTCGACGCGTGACCCGGATCTCGTCGGAGCGGATCGCGTCGATCGAGGCGCGCAAGCACGAGCTTGCCGACGCGATGGCGGCCGGAAACCTGGCGCGCGACGAATTTGTCCGGCTGTCCAAGGAATATGCGGCGATCGAGCCGATTGCCGCCGCCGCGCGCGAAG
>CAMPJH010000057.1 GCA_946886845.1 uncultured Sphingomonas sp.
CCGGAGACGTGGGTGAGTGGCTGAAACCAGCGGTTTGCTAAACCGCCGTACGGGGAATTCCCGTACCGAGGGTTCGAATCCCTCCGTCTCCGCCAGCTTCCACATCGGGCAAAAAACTGGCGCCCCGGGTTTCCCCGGAGCGCCTGTAGTGTCGTCGGGTCGTTCGATCAGCCGAAGATGAAGTCGCTGGCAGAAACGCCGCTGGTGTTGAGCAGGACGATTGCGAAATCGGCCGCTCCGCCATCGGTATTGCCATAGACGACCGTCACCGGGCCGCTGATTCCGCTGGCGCCGGCCTGCCCATCGATGTCGAAGCCGAGCGCTTTCTCGGCCCCGTTGACGCTGTCGAACGTCTTGTAGGTCAGGTCGCCGGCATGCTTGTTGGCATTGGTGCCGTTGAAGGTGAAGGCGCCAAGGTCGCTGACGTCGATCTGGTCGCTGCCGTCGACCTTGAAGTCGGTGATGATATCGACCGACATCGAGCCCTTGTTGGGGCCCTTCAGCGCAAGTTTGCTGGCACCGACCTCGGCAACGAAGATGTCGGTTCCGCCACCCAGCGTGATCACGTCGAGGCCGTCGCCGCCATAGACGAAATCGTCGCCGGTGCCGGCGATCAGCACGTCGTTGCCGGCATTTCCGGTAAGGACGTTGCTGGCGCTGTTACCGATCAGCACGTCGTCGCCGCTGCCTCCTGACGCATTCTCGATCACGACTCCGTTGGCGATGGTGAAGCCGCCCTTGATCTCCGCCGAGCTAGGCGTTCCTCCGACGTTGTAGACAAAGGAAACCACTCCGCCGCCGGTGGGACTATAGTCGAGGGTCGCGGCAGTGAGATCGATCTGCGCGTCCAGAGTGCCGCCGTAGGCGATCGTGTCGTTGCCGCTGCTGTCCCAGATGGTCTGGTAATAAGCGTCGTTGACGGAGTCGGTCAGCGTGTAGGTGGTATCGCCTTCATTATAGGCATGGACCCCGTAGCGGTCCTGCAGGATGGCGATGTCGAACGCGCCGAGCGTCCCCGACCAGCCGTTGTCGATCCCGGCGATCGAGAAGGACGACGGACCGTCGGGATGGAAGTCCCAGGCGTCGTTGTAGGACATGACGGTATAGACGCCCTGGTTGAGGTCGTAGACGCCATAGGACCCCTGCGACGCCGTAACTCCGAGCATGACCTCGGAACCGCCACCGGTGTCGTGCGGGTGGGCGATGCCGTGGGCGTGGCCGAACTCGTGCAGGATGACTCCGAAGGCGAACCCGCCCTGGTCGAGGCTCACCTGGTCGCCGGGGATGTCCTGGGAGGAAACGCCGGGCTTGTCCCAGCCGCCACTGTTGACGTTGAACACGCCAATGCCCTGCTGGGTCCCGTACGAGCCCGGGTCCTGCGGGTAGAAATAGGCGCCATATTCGGTCGACGTCGTCGTCAGCAACCGGAAGGTCGCAATGCTGGAGTCGGTCGTGATCTCATAGTGAATGCCGGTGATCGGCGTGTATTGCGCCAGCGCCAGCATCACCGCGTCCATTTCCTTCTGGGTCCAGCCGTAGGTCGTCATCGGGGTGACGCCGTCATCGGCAAGCTCGCCGAAATTCTCGCCGGCGGGGGCGAAATAGACGTACGCCGTCTCGACGCCGTCGACGATCACGGTCGGGATGTTGTTGGCGCTGTCCCAGTTGAGCGACTCGAGCGGATCGACCGTCGCCGGATCGACCGCCTCGACGTTCAGCGTATAGCCGCCGGTCATCTCCGGTGGCGTCTCATCATATGCATCATAGGGCGAAACCTGCACATAATAGGTGCCGCCCTGCTCGGCGTAATAAGTCAGACCCGTTTCGTAATTGACGTCGAACGTGATCGGATTGCCGTTGGCGTCGAACAGGTCGAGATAGGCGAGGTTCTCGCCCGGCTCGCCGTCGAAGTCGGCTGCGCCGGAAACGCCGCCCGAATAGTTGAACGTATAGACCATGCCCTCGGTGAGCTGGATTTCGTACATGTCGAAATCGCCGGGCGCTTCGAGCTGGCCGTACGTGATGCCGAGGCTGAGGTCGGCTGCCGTCTCGAAGGTGCTGCCGACATCGTTAGAGCTGTCGGCCTGCCACACGGCGATAGTGAAATCGCCCGAATCGGCGGTCGGATAGCCCGGCGCGCTCGGGTCCAGGTGATACCAGGACGAGGCCAGCAGATAATGGGTGCCGGTTTCGGTCGCCGTGTAGGTGATCATCGACGTGCGGCCCATGCCGCCGTCATCGTCCTGAGCGATGTAATTGAAGTCGCCGTCGTACAGGAACAGATAGGGGTCAACGAGGCCGGTCTCGTTGAAGGTGTAGGTCTCGCCGGCCGTCAACTCGACCGCGACCAACTGATATTGCTCGCTGGCGCCGAGATTGTCGGTCAGATAATAATCGGGCTGCCCGGCGGTCCCCGGGGTGTGGGTCGCAATCGTCGACGGAACGCCGATGGTGCCGTTCTGGATCGCTTCGATATATTTGATCGGGTCGATGCCAGACTTGCCGCCGCTCACCGAAACAATCTGGCCCTCTGAATTGACTTCAACGAACGGCACATCATGGCGAACGTCGTGCAGGTGATTGGCTGGCATCCGTAACTCCCCTTTTTGACTCGGCCCGGCTCGGGCCAATCCGTTAACAGACCATAAAGGTTATTGAGTCGCAATAGACTCAGTCACCATAATCAGGCAGGATTTCATCATGTTAGCGGAATTGGTCACCGCAATCGCGCTGGCGGCGAGCCCGTATCGGCCGCTGGCCGACGAGAAGCCCGCCGCGGCGAGCGCGGTATGCGCCAAAGGGAAGAAGGCCATGGACAGCAAGGCCGCCGGCGGTTCGGAAGGCGTCGCCAACCTGCCCTATGCCAGGGGCCGGCGCTTCGGAACGCTCGACGAATATCTCGAATATCTCCGTTGCACCGCGGCACCGATCGACCTTCCATGGTGGCGCGAGGTTCGTCCCGGCGTCTACGAGCACGTCAAGCGGATGCGCGGCGCAACCCCTGAAGTCGCCACCCGGGCCGAGCTCATGAAGCGGTTCGGCTTCACCAGCTAAGTCACCGGAAATCGAGCAGATCAAAGGGCTTAGCGATTGACTCGCACCGCCCGCTGGTGAACAAGCCCGCGCTTGCAGCGGGCCGCGCGTGGATGCGGGGGAATGCCGCGCAGCAAAGTCGCATTGCTAAGCGCTGTAGCTCGATGCTCTAAGCGCGTCTGGGCCGGAGGGGCTAAGATGAAGATTGTGGGCATTGACCTGCCTCAGCCGCTGGAAGACGCGGTGCGCGCCTGCCGCCCGCACCTGGTCGCGGCGGCGCTGTTCAGCGCCTTCATCAGCCTGCTGTTGCTGGCGCCGGCGATCTACATGCTCCAGGTCTACGACCGGGTGCTCGCCACCGGCGGCAAGATGACCTTGCTGTTCGTCACGCTCGCGCTGGCGATCGCATTGGTCACGCTCGCCGCGCTCGACGCGCTTCGCAACCGGCTGCTGGTCCGGGCCAGCGCCCGCGTCGATGGCCTGCTCGGACCGAAGATCCTGACCCGGATGCTGTCGGCGGGCGGGCGCGAGAACGTCCAGGCGATGCGCGACTTCGATTCGGTTCGGCAGGCGGTTGCGAGCCCGATCATGGCGGCGCTGTTCGAGCTGCCCTGGACCCCGATCTTCATCCTCGTCTGCTTCCTCCTGAATTTCTGGATCGGAGCGCTGGCCGTCGCCTCGATCGTCCTGCTGGCGCTGATCGCGCTCCACAACCAGAAGCGCACCAGCGAGGACATGGGTGCCGCGACCAAGGCGCTCGCCGCATCGCACGCCGCCGAGCAATCCGCCGCGTCTTTCGCCGGAACGATCCGCGGGCTGGGAATGGTCGAGGCGATGGTCAAGCGGCAGCTGGCCCAACGCGACCAGGGAATTCGCGGGCTTGCGCATGCGCAGTTCGCCGGCAGCCGGTTCACCGCGCTCAGCCGCTTCCTGCGGCTGTTCGTCCAGTCGGCCGCCCTCGGCCTCGGTGCGTTGCTGGCGATTGCCGGCGAGATTTCCGCCGGCGCCGTCATCGCCGGATCGATCCTCGTCGGCCGGGCGCTGCAGCCGGTCGATGCGCTGATCGGCGGCTGGTCGACACTGACCTCGGCGCGCGCCGCGCTTGCCAGGCTTGCCGAGACTTTGGCCCAGCCGTTCGATCCCGAGCGGGTTCGGACCGTTCTTCCGGCGCCCAAGGGCAAGCTCGACGTCGAGCAGGTCGGTGTCCGCGGCCCCGAGGGCCGGCCGATCATCGTCGGCGTGTCCTTCACCGCGACACCGGGTGAAGTCCTCGGAATCGTCGGGCCGAGCGGCTCGGGCAAGACGACTTTGGCGAAGGTCATCGCCGGCGCGATCAAGCCGGACGTTGGCACGGTCAGGATCGACGGCGCCCAGCGCTCCGACTGGGATCAGGACGAGCTCGGCCGTTTCGTCGGCTATCTGCCGCAGGAAGCGAGCCTGTTCGAAGGAACCATCAAGGAGAATATCGCCCGCTTCCAGTCGTGGCTAGCCGACGATCCCGGCTCGGTCGACGCCGACGTCGTTACCGCCGCCAAGCTCGCCAATGTCCACGAACTGATCCTGAAGATGCCCCAGGGCTACGACACCTATCTGGGTCCGCTCGGCGCCGGCCTTTCCTCCGGCCAATCGCAGCGGATCGCGCTGGCGCGGGCGCTGTACCGCAATCCGCCGATCCTGGTTCTCGACGAGCCCAACGCCTTTCTCGATGCGGAAGGGGAGGCGGCGCTGCTTCGGGCGCTCGACTCGACGCGCAAGGGCGGCGCGACCATACTGCTGATCGCGCATCGCAAGTCGGTGCTGGAAATCGCCGACCGGCTGCTAGTCCTGGAGGACGGCAAGCCGAAGATGCTCGGGCCGATGAGCGACGTCGTCGTCCGGCTCGGCTCGCCCGGCGCGGAGAGCGCGGCATGACCGCGCAAATGCTTCATCTGCGGGCGCAATCGACCGAGATCGAGCCGGTCGACGATCCGACCCGCGACGTTCGGATCGGCGCCGCGATCGCCTTCCTGTTCTTCGTCGTCCTGCTCGGCTGGGCCGCCTTCGCGCCGCTCGACTCCGGAGTCTATGCGCCCGGAGCGGTCGCGGTTTCGGGCAACCGCCAATCTGTCCAGCACCGCGAAGGCGGAGTCGTCACGGCGATCCATGTCCGCGAAGGACAAAAGGTCCGCGCCGGCCAGCTGCTGGTCGAAATGGCGGCGCCCGACCTGCGCGCCGCCGAGCGGGCCCTGACCAGCGACTATCTGATGTTGCTGGCGCAGCGGGCGCGGCTGTTCGCCGAGCGCGGCGGCCTGTCCGGCTTTCCCGACCCGGTCGAATTCGCCGACCTGCCGGAAGCGGATCGCGCGCTGGCCCAGCAGGCGCTGCAGCTGCAGCGGGCGCAGCTCAAGGCGACGATCGGCGCGCTCGGGGCGCAGCAGTCGGTGCTTGGCCAGCGCTCGCGCCAGTTGGGCGAGCAGCGCACCGGCTATTCGCGGCAAGCCGGCTCGCTTCGCGAACAGCAGCGAATCCTCGAGGACGAGCTTCGCGGCATGCGCGAGCTCGAGAAGAAGGGCTTCGCTTCGACCAACCGGATCCGCGCGCTCGAGCGGGCGCAGGAGGAGCTTCGCGGCCGCGAGGCGGCGATGGTCGCCGAGATGGCTCGCGCCGGCGAAGGTATGGGCGAAACGCGCATGCAGTCACTGACGATTTCCCGCACCAACCAGGAAGAAGTCGCGACTGGCTTGCGCGATACCCAGGCCAAGATTTCCGAAGTGCTGCCGAAGCTGATCTCGGCCCGCGAGCAGCTGCAGCGGGCGATGGTCCGCGCCCCGGCTTCGGGCCAGGTCGTGGGCCTGACGGTGTTCACCGTCGGCGGCGTGGTTGCTCCCGGTCAGACGCTGATGGACGTCGTTCCCGAAGACAAGAAGCTGGTCATCCAGGCGCAGGTCGATCCGCGCGGCGCCGACGACGTCTACCAGGGCCAGGAGGCGCAGGTCCGCTTCAGCAGCGTCGAGGACCGCACGCTGCCGCTGCTGTCGGGCAAGGTCCGCACAATCTCCGCCGACAGCTTCACCGACGAGAAAAGCGGGCGCAGCTACTTCGTGGCCGAGGTCGAGGTCGGCCCTGAGGAGCTCGACAAGGTCCGCGGCGTGCTCGGCCAGGGCAAGCTTCGGCCCGGACTTCCGGTCGAAGTGGTGCTGGCAAGCCGCAAGCGGACCGCGCTGCAATATATCCTCGAGCCGCTCTACGGCCAGTTCTGGCGTTCGCTGCGCGAGCAATAGGACCGGCTCAAACTCTCAGTTCCGCCGCCCGCATTTCGGCTTCGCGCTTCAGGTTGCGGGCGAGCTGGGCCATGCCGTTGAGGTACTGCGGCGGCACGTGGACGTCGCGATAGTCGAGCGCAGCGGCGGCGCGCAGAGTCCAGAACGGGTCAATCAGATGCGGCCGGGCGAGCGCCACCAAATCGGCGCGGCCGGCGGCGAGGATCGAATTGGCATGGTCGGGCTCGTAGATGTTGCCGACCGCCATGGTCGCCAGCTTGGCTTCGTTGCGCAGCTTGTCGGAAAAAGGCGTCTGGAACATCCGGCCGTAGACCGGCTGCCCCCCGGTCCAGGTCTGGCCAGCCGAAACGTCGATCAGGTCGGCGCCGGCGCGGGCGAAGGCGGCGGCGATTTCGACCGCATCGTCGGGGGTGATGCCCCGGTCGCCGGCCCAGTCGGTCGCCGAGATGCGCACCGACATCGGCCGGTCCGCGGGCCAGGCCTCGCGCATCGCGGCGAACACTTCGAGCGGGTAGCGCAGCCGGTTCTCTAGGCTGCCGCCATATTCATCGGTGCGATTGTTGTGCAGCGGAGTGATGAAGCCTGACAGCAGGTAACCGTGGGCGGCGTGCAGCTCGACCATGTCGAAGCCGCATTCGATGCCCAGCCGCACGGCGGCGACGAACTGGTCGCGGACCCGGTCCATGTCGTCGCGGGTCATCGGCCGCGGCACCTGGTTGACCGGCGACCAGGGCACGTCGCTCGCCGCCATCACCGGCCAGTTGCCCTCGTCGAGCGGCACGTCATTGCCTTCCCAGCCCAATTTGGTCGAGCCCTTGGCGCCCGAATGGCCGAGCTGCAGGCAGATCTTGGCTTTCGAATTGTCGTGGACGAAATCGACGATGCGGGTCCACGCGGCGACATGCTCGTCGTTCCACAGGCCGGTGCAGCCGGGGCTGATCCGACCCTCCGGCGAGACGCAGGTCATCTCGGTGAAGACGAGCCCGGCGCCGCCTAGCGCGCGTTCGCCCAAATGGACGAAGTGGAAATCGCCCGGAGTGCCGTCGACCGCCGAATACATGTCCATCGGCGAGACGACGATGCGGTTGGCGACTTCCATCGCGCGCATCTTGAACGGCGCGAACATCGGCGCCGCCGTCTTGCCGGGGACTCCGGCTTGCTCCCAGAACCAGCGCTCGACGCCCTCCAGCCAGGCCTTGTCGCGAAGCCGCAGATTCTCGTGGCTGATGCGCTGGCTTCGGGTCAGCAGCGAATAAGCGAACTGCAGCGGCTCGAAGTGCAGATAGCGGTGCAGGGTCTCGAACCATTCGGTCGAGTTGCGGGCACTATTCTGCAGCTTGAGCACCTCGAGGTTGCGCTCGGCCTGATATTCGAACAGCGCCGCCTCGAGCTCGAGGCCAGGGCGGTTCAGGACATCGGCCAGCTTGATCGCGTCCTCGAGCGCGAGCTTGGTCCCAGAGCCGATCGAGAAATGCGCGGTGTGGGCCGCGTCGCCGAGCAGGATGAGGTTTCCGACCGCCCAATTGTCGCACTTGATGCGGCGGAAGTTGAGCCAGGCGGCCGAGCCGACCAGGTGGCTGGCGTTCGACTGGAGCCTGTGGCCGTCGAGATATTTGGCGAAGATCCGCTTGCATGTCGCGATCGCTTCGTCCTGGCCCATCCGGTCGAAGCCGAGGCCGCGCCAGACATCCTCCGAACATTCGACGATGAAGGTCGAGTAATCCGGTGCGAAGCGATAGGCGTGCGCCCAGATCCAGCCGTGCTCGGTTTCCTCGAAAGCGAAGGTGAAGGCGTCGAACGCCTTGCCGATTCCGAGCCAGACGAACTTGTTGGCGCGGACGTCGATGTCGACCGCAAAGGCTTCTTCGTACGCATCGCGAAAGCGCGAATTGGCGCCGTCGGCGGCGATGACCAGGTCGTAATGCTGCCAGCGCGGATCGGCCGGATCGCACTCGGCCTCGAAGTACAGGGTGACGCCGAGCTCGCGGGCCCGGTCCTGGAGGATTTCGAGCAGCCGCTTGCGGCCGATGCCGATGAAGCCGTGGCCAGACGACGTGATGCACTCGCCGCGGATATGGACGTCGATATCGTCCCAATGGGCGAACTCGCCGGCGATGATCGCCGCCGATTGCGGGTCGTTGCGCTGCAAATTCTCCACCGTCTGGTCGGAGAAGACCACGCCCCAGCCGAACGTGACGCCCGGCGCGTTGCGCTCGAACACCTCGATCACATGGCTCGGATCGCGCAGCTTCATCGAGATGGCGAAATACAGCCCCGCCGGCCCGCCGCCGATGCACGCGATCTTCACCGCGCAATCCTCGAAAGATTTGGAAAGTGAGGCCGCAGGGCGCGCGAAAGTTCGCTAAGTTCACCGTCCAGCGCGCGCGCACGGGTCAGGGCGCTCGCGGCGGACGTTCCTTCGACACACAATTGGCAATCGTGCAAGCGCATCGCCGCAGCATGGCACAGGTGCGCGCCTGTAGGACAGAGGGTGTCCGCTTCAGGTCGAAAGGGGACGGTAAAAGAGCACTGATTCCGCTCCGGCTACTAAGGCCGCAGCGAGATCCAGGCAGAACTCCCGATTTCGCTCTGATCAGTTATGATCGAAATCGAGATTGGTCCATTTGGCGTATAATGAGCCAACAGGGGACGGCCATCTGCCGTGACGAGCGGAATCGACCACTGGTGGTGTGGTTCGCACCCATGCTCACGCCGCTTCATCCTCAGCAAATTCTTGTAGCTGCCGTCACGTAACTGCTCTTCCACCGATATTTCATCGGGGCAGAAACTGATCGGCTTGGCTCCGAAGAACAGGCCCTCCCGGAAACCTGCGACAGAAACGCGGCTACCGCCGTCTTGCAACGAGATACGTAAATCCAAGCCGCGATCGCAGCCCGCCAGAGAAACTGCGAGACACGCAACAGCGATCGCTGCGAAATATCGAGGATTGATCCACCCAAGCTGTCCTCAAGCGTGACCGTCGCGATGCCGCCGCCTTCGCACAGTGCCTGCAGGCCGCAGCGCTTGTTGTGGC
>CAMPJH010000058.1 GCA_946886845.1 uncultured Sphingomonas sp.
ACGATGTCGCCATAGCCGGTGGTGGTCGCGCTGATCATCGTGAAATAGACGACGTCGAGAAAGCTGACGTGGCCGTCGTAATTGTCCCTGAGCCCGTGGCGCTCGAGCCAGTGGAAGACGATCATCAGCAGGATGACGCCGAGCAGGGCGCCGACCCGCCAGGCGATCCCGAGCCACGGCGGGAGCGGCGAACGGCGGCGGAGGGTCAGGACTGGCCGTGGCCGGGGCATGGCGCGGCTTAGCACGCAGCGCGGCCGTGGCCAGAGTGGAAATCAGGCGGCGATGTCGTAGGGCTGGATCTCGCCCGACAAATAGAGCGAGCGGGCCTTGGTCCGCGACAGCTTGCCGGAGCTGGTGCGCGGCAGGGTGCGCGGCGGGACCAGCTCGACGACCGGGGTGATGCCGGTGATCGCATGCACCCGCTCGCGGATGTCGTCGCGCAAGCGCCCGCGCTCGGCGGGGTCGGACACCCGGCAATGGACCAGCACCGCCGGAGTCTCCTCGCCCGACGGGCCGGTGAGCGCGAAGGCGGCGATGTCGCCGGACTTGAATCCGGGCAGCTGCTCGACCGCCCATTCGATGTCCTGCGGCCAGTAGTTGCGGCCGTTGATGATGATCATGTCCTTGGCTCGGCCGACGATGTAGATGTAGCCGCCCGACAAATAGCCCATGTCGCCGGTGTCGAGCCAACCGTCGTCCGACAGGCAGGCGGCGGTCGATTCCTCGTCGCGGAAATAGCCGGCCATTACCGCCCCGCCGCGAACGAAGATCCGGCCGATGCCGCGATCGGCGAGCGGCGAGCCGCCGGGCCCGCGAACCTCGACCTCCATGCCGGTGACCGGCTTGCCGCAATTGACCACGGCCCGATAGCGGCGCGGCCGCTCCTCGCCGCCGGACTCGACGCCCGACAGCACATTCTCCTCGACCAGCTCCATTCGAATGCCTTCGCCCGGCGGCATCAGCGAAACGGCGAGAGTCGCTTCGGCCAGGCCGTAGCTCGGGCAGAAAGCGGTGGCGTTGAAGCCGGCCTCGGCGAAGGCGTCGACAAACGCCTGCATGACATCGGGGCGGATCATGTCGGCGCCGTTTCCGGCAATCCGCCAGCGCGACAGGTCGAAGCGGTCCTCGGCCCTGGTCTGCGAGCTCATCCGCCGGGCGCAAATGTCGTAGCCGAAGGTCGGCGAGTAGGAGACGGAATTGCCCGGATTGCGGCTGATCATGTCGAGCCAGGCGAGCGGCCGGCGAGCGAAATCCTCGGTCTTCTGATAATCGACCGAAACCTGCATCGCGAGCGTCGACAGGACGCAGCCGACCAGGCCCATGTCGTGGTACCAGGGCAGCCAGGAAATGCAGCGGTCGGCGTCCTGGATGCCGAGGCCGATGCCGTGGGATCGCAAATTGTGAAGCAGGCCGCGGTGGGTGATCGCGACTCCGTGCGGGAATCGGGTCGAGCCGCTCGAATATTGCAGGTAAGCGATGTCGTCGGGGCTGGCGGCGGGGAGCTCGGCTTCGCTCTGCTCGAGCCCGGCAAGGCCGGCCCAGTCGCGGACCGGGATCTTGCCGGCGGCTTCGCGGGTCATGTCGGCAAGCTCGCCGGGCACCAGGAATAGCGCCGGGTCGCAACTCTTGAGCTGGACCTTGAGCTGCTCGACGTAGGAGTGGCGGCCGCCGAAGCTGGTCGGCAGCGGCAGCGGCACCGGCCAGGCGCCGGCATAGACCGCGCCGAAGAAGGCAGCGGCGAACTCGGCCCCGGTATCGGCGATCAGCGCGATCCGGTCGCCGGGCGCGATCCCGAGGGCAACGAAGCGCCGGGCGTTGGCGAGGGCGTCGTCGCGAAGCTCGGAATAGGGATAAGCGCGGACCAGGGTCCCGCGGGCGTCGTGGAAATTCAGCCCGCGCCGGCCGAGCGCGGCATAATCTAGCGCCTCCGCCAGTGTGTCGAAATCGGCGATCCGGCGGGGCAGGCTGTCGGTCGTCGGAGTCGCCCCGGGCGGGGCCAGGTCAGAACGGTCGTTCGAATTGGATTTGAGCACCCGCCTGTCCCGATCGTTTCCCCGAGCGGCACGATACTGCCGCCGCTTTCTGATGGTGGGGGAGTGTGGCACAAAAAGGGCGCAATGGCTCGCCGCAACGGCAGAAAACCGCGACCGCCGCTCGATTCCGCAAAGCTGGACGAGCTGGCGCTCGCCTATGTCGGCCGGTTTGCGACGTCGCGGGCCAAGCTCGCCGCCTATCTGGCGCGAAAGGTCCGCGAACGCGGCTGGGCGGGGGAGAACCCGGCCGGCATTGAGGCGATCGTCGAGCGCCTGGCTCGCCTCGGCTACGTCGACGACGCCGCCTTCGCGCTGTCGAAGAGCCGGGCGCTGAGCGGGCGCGGCTATGGCGCCAGGCGACTTACCCAGTCGCTTCGCGCCGCCGGAGTCGGAGAAGAGGATTCACAGGGCGCGCGCGATCATGCCGAGGCGCAAGCGGTGGATTCGGCGCTGCGCTTCGCGCGGCGGCGGCGGCTCGGACCCTATGGCGAGCGTCCGACAGACCGTCCGGGCAAGGAGAAGGCGCTGGCGGCAATGATCCGCGCCGGCCATTCGTTCCAGCTGGCGAAGGCAATCGTGTGGCTCGATCCGGGCGCCGACGTGGATATCGAATCCCTCGCCGAAAAGACGTAAGGGGCCGAGTCGGTTTCCCGACGCCGATAACGCATGGTAAAGGCGACTTCGTGACTGAACCCGCGCCCGAACCGGTCCACGTGCCCGCTGTCGAACAGGAGTCGGAAGCCGATCTCCCGCCGGTCTCCGCACGGGTGAAATGGTTCGACGCGACGCGCGGCTTCGGCTTCCTGGTCAGCGACGAGATCGACGGCGATATCCTGATCCACTTCAGCATCCTCAAGGAGCATGGCCGGCGCAGCCTTCCAGAAGGCGCGCTGGTCGAGTGCATCCCGGCCAAGCTCGACCGCGGGTTCCAGGCCAAGAAGATCCTGTCGATCGACGCCAGCGAAGCCGTCGCTCCGGTGCGGCGGCCACCGGCGGCCGACAAGGCCGATCGCAACGACCTCGCCGACGCCGCCGGCGATTTCGAGCCGGTCGAGGTGAAATGGTTCAATCGCGCGAAGGGCTACGGATTCCTCAACCGGATCGGGGTCGACGGGCAGGATGTGTTCGTCCACATGGAAACCGTGCGCAACTCCGGACTCGGCGAGCTTCAGCAGGGCCAATTGGTCGAGGCGCGTATCGCCGAGGGACGCAAGGGCCTGACGGCGGTCGAAGTCCGGCAGGCTGCGTGAGGAGGCTGGGGTTTGCGGCGGCCGCGGCGCTCGCTGCCTGCAATCCCGGGCCGGCGCCGAGCGAGCCGGCCGCTCGGCCGCAGGCGCGAACCGGGCTCGAGCAAGTGCCGCTGACCGTAATTTCGGCGAACGGGGCCCACCGCTTCACGGTCGAGGTCGCGCGGACCGAGGAGCAGCAGCGGATGGGCCTGATGTTCCGGACCTCGCTCGGTCCCGACCAGGGAATGATCTTCCCCTACCAGCCGCCGCGGGACGTGGCCTTCTGGATGAAGAACACTCTGATCCCGCTCGACATCATCTTCGTCCGCGCCAACGGGATGATCGCCCGGATCTCGACCGCCGTACCGCACTCGGAAACGCAGGTACCGTCGGGCGAGGCGATCGCCCTGGTGCTGGAGATTCCCGGCGGCCGCGCGGCCGAGCTTGGGATCAGGCCGGGCGACAGAGTGGAGTGGTGAGAAAGAAAGCGCTCGACTGATTTTCCGCGTTGCGTAATGCGCGTATCCGGTCAGGACGCGTGGCTGATCGTGCACCTCAGCCCGTCCGGCTCGAAACGGACGTTTGCTCCCATTGCGCTCCTCGCCAGCAGCCGCGAGCCGAAGCCGCGCGACAATGGCTCCGAGACCGACGGCCCATCATGCTCCTTCCAATCGAGCCGAAACCGGCCGTCACCGCCCGACCAGTCGATCGAGACCCAGCCCGTCGGATGACTGAGCGCGCCATATTTGACGGCGTTCGTACCGAGCTCATGCAGCGCAAGCGCCAGGGAAATCACCTTTTGATCGGCCAAGGTCAGCGGCCCGCCGTCGAGGCGAAAGCGATCGGCGCGATCGGTGAAAGGGCTGGTGGCGGTCTCGACCACCTGCCTGACCGGCGCCGTTGGCTGCTCGACATGTTCGTTGAGGAGGTTCTGAGCATCGGCCAATGCCTTGATCCGGCCATCGAACTTGGCCACTTCGGTGCTGCCGCGCTCGAACGTCTGGCTAGCCATCGCCTGGACGATCGCCATCGCGTTCTTCAGCCGATGGGACATCTCTCGGGCAAACAGCCGCTGATTCTGGGCGTCCTGCAATGCCATTGTCAGAGCCGCGGCCTGGCCTCGCAGCTCGCTCCGCCGATACAGCAGGGACGTGCCGAGGATGACGCTGGTCACGGTGAAATAGCCAAGCAAGGCGTAGCCCGCGGCGGGATCCACGGTCGTCGCGCCCGGCGCAAGTATGACGTACCAGCTGAGGGCTCCGCCAACGAGCATCGTCGCCAGTCCGCCGACAAAACCCGCCATTACCGTGACCAGGCAAACCGCGATGACTACCGTGAAGAATGGCAGGATCAAATGCGAAAGCCCGAACGAGTAGCGGAGCAAAACGGCGACTGCCGCGGCGGCAATGCCGATGGCGATGCTTCGGGCGTATCGACCGGTAACGAGCCAAGCTGAGTTCCGCGGCTTCACGCCGCCAACCTGCGCCTAGTTGCGAATGTCCGCAATGGGCTGAAAGCCGAGCCTTAAGCGCGGTCCATCGGAGGCCCGGCCTTGCGCTCTTTCCGTCAACGCGGCAGAGGCGGCGGCCATGGGATTCTGGTCGCGAACCTTTACCTGGTGGAACGGTGAGACATGGGGCACTTTGCTGTTCACCCGGCTCAATGGCCGCGAGGTCGGGCGCGACGACCACGGCAACATCTATTTCCAGCACAAGAAGAATCCGCGTCGGCGCTGGGTCGCTTACCCGGGCGACAATGACGGCAGCCGGGTGCCGCCGGACTGGCAGCTGTGGCTGCGCGGCACGATCGACGAGCTGCCGTCGAAGGCACTTCCGCCGAAGCGCAAGTTCGAGCTGAAGCCGGTTCCCAACGCGACCGGGACGATGGCGGCGTTCCGGCCCGACGGGGCGCTTGGCAGCCACAAGGTCCGGCCGGCGGCGACCGGCGACTACGAAGCGTGGATCCCGGAATAAAGGTGCTTCGGCCCGCGGCCATTACGCTGGCGCTGCTGCTCGGGGTTTCCGGGTGCGGCGGCGATCAGCCCGGCAACCAGCAGCAGGGCCGCGCCGCCGGCCAGGCGGCTCCGGCCGGCTCCGACCAGGCGCTGACGCCGATGGCCGAGCGGGTCGCGGTGATCGGCCTGTTGAACAAGCGCAACGGGATCGTCCGCGACTTCACCTTGAAGCCCGGCCAAGCGGTTCGGCTGAAGGATGCGACCGTCCGCCTGCTGGCCTGCGAGAGCACCGCGCCGTGGGAAAGCGAGAAGCTGACCGGCGCCTTCGTCCAGCTCGACGTCAAGGGCAGCGACAATCGCTGGCGGCGCGCCTTTTCGGGCTGGCTGTACAAGGAATCGCCGTCGCTGAACGTCGTTCAGCACCCGGTCTATGACGTCTGGCCCAAGAGCTGCGCGATGACTTTCCCGGCGGGGCCACCCGCCCCGGCGGCACCGGCGGCTTCGAGCAGCCGATCGAGCGCCGAGAGGTCGCCCGCGGACCAGGCGCCGGTTTCCGACGAGCCGGCGGAGGAGCCCGCGCCGGCCCCGGAATCGCCGCCGCCGAGCGCCGCCGACAGCAACGCGACGTAGCGGTCGCGCGGCACCGCGATCGCCCCCAGCGAGGCGAGGTGGTCGGTCATGAACTGGCAGTCGAGCAGGGCGTAGCCGCCGGCCTTCAAGCGGGCGACGAGCCAGGCGAGCGCCACTTTCGACGCGTCGGTCGCGCGGCTGAACATGCTTTCGCCGAAGAAGGCGCGGCCGAGCTTGACGCCATAGACGCCGCCGACCAGCTCGCCCGCTTTATCCCAGACCTCGACCGAGTGGGCGTGGCCGAGCCGGTGCAAGGCGAGCATCGCCCGCTCGATGTCGGCGTTGATCCAGGTCTCCTCGCGCTCGGCGCAGGCGCTGATGACGCCAGCGAAATCGCGGTCGAGAGTCGCGGCGAACCGGTCCGAAATCAGGGTCCGGCGAAGCGACCTCGAGACGTGGAAGCCGTCGATCGGGATGATTGCGCGCATCCGCGGCTCGACCCAGAAGATTTCATCCGACTGGCGGCTGTCGGCCATCGGGAAGATGCCCATCGCATAGCTCTGAAGCAGCAGGCGCGGGTCGAGCATGGCCACCTGCGCGGAATTACAGGATTTCGCGGACCTTGTCCTGCGGGCGGCACAGGCGGACGCCTTTTTCAGTCTCGACCAGCGGCCGCTCGATCAGGATCGGGTGCTCGATCATCGCGTCCAATATGGTGTCGTCGTCGACGTCCGGTGCGGTCAGGCCGAGCTCGGCAGCCAGCGGCTCTTTCGCCCGCAGCCCTTCGCGCGGGCTGATCCCGGCGCGCTCATAGATCGCCTTGAGCTCGTCGCGGGTAGGCGGATCCTGCAAATATTCGCGAATCCAGACGTCGACGCCTTCGTCGCGAAGGATCTCGAGCGTCTTGCGCGACGTACCGCACATGGGGTTATGGAAAATCGTTGCTTTGGCGAAACGGTTCATCGTACCGACAGCAGTTGTTCGATAGCTCGTCCTTCCTGCAACCGCGGGGCCCGGTCAAGCATTGTCGCGAGACCGGAACGATACGCTTCCAGCGTCGTTTCGGGGGCTGTGACATTTGCACCGTCGCCGGGGGGACCTGGGACCCGGGGCATTGTCCAGTTAATCAACTACGGGAGAAAGACGATGCGGAAATCCATGTTGGCCCTGATGCTGGCCGGAACGGCGTCGCTTGCGGCGTGCGCAAGCAACCCGCGCGTGGCCGAAGGCGCGGGAGTTGGCGCGCTTGGTGGCGCGGCGGTCGGCGCGGTCGTGCCGGGCGTGAGCGTGGTCGAAGGCGCGATCGCCGGTGGCGTGATCGGCGGCCTGGCCGGAGCGATCTGGTCCGACCAGAACGGCGACGGCTACGTCGATGGCTATACCTATAATGGCCAATATTATGCCGGTACTCCGGCGGGCTATGATCCGACCCTCGGACGGGTTGCGACCGGCGCCGCCGCCGGCGCCGCTCTTGGCGCAGCCGCGGGCGCGGTGATCCCGGGCGTCAGCATCCTTCAGGGTGCGGTGATCGGCGCTGCCGTCGGCGGTCTCGCCGGCGCGGTCTGGGCCGATTCCAACAATGACGGCCAGGTCGATGGCTATATCTACAATGGCCAATATTATCAGGGTGCCCCGCCTGCGGGGTCGACCGCTCCGGCGCCGATGCCGGTGCAGAGCGGTGAGCGCGGATAAGTCGAACCTTGTGACGAGTCTGCGTGAAGCGCGCACCGGCCGGCGGCCGGTGCGCCCGCTCTTCCTGATTGCCGGCGCCGTTGCAGTCCTCGCTGCGGCGCCGGTTTCTTTCCCGGCCCCGGCCGAGGCCAAAGCGGCGTCGGTCGCTCGCGGCCAAAGCGTCGACGATTTCTACGAGGCGCGTCAGGGCCGCTTGCTGTGGTTCCAGGCGGGCCAGCCGAATATCGCCGCGCAGCAGCTGGTCAGCCTCATTGCCACCGCCGACCATGACGGGCTCGACCCGGGCAAGTACCGGGTCAAGGCGCTGACGAAGGCGCTACGCAACGCCGCCGGAGGCGATTCCGGCGACGCCCGCAAGGCCGACCGGATGCTGAGCAAGGCGTTCGTCGACTATGCGCGCGACCTGCGCAATGCGCCGGCGGCGGGGATGCAGTACGCCGACCCGCGGCTGCAAGCCGGGCCGCCGTCGCCGAGCACGCTGCTGGCGATGGCCGCGGCGGCGCCGTCGCTGGCCGAGTTCATGCGCTCGATGGGCTGGATGAACCCCAATTACGCGCCGCTGAGGCGGGCGCTGGTGGCGGGCAATTACCGGACCGAGCGCCAGCGCGACCTCATCCGAATCAACCTGCAGCGGGCGCGCGTGCTGCCCGCTGCTTTCCCGCGCTACGTGATCGTCAACGCGGCGGCGCAGCGGCTGGAAATGTACGAAGGCAACCGGCTCGCCGACACGATGAAGGTCGTGGTCGGCAAGCAGAAGGACAACAACCGGACGCCGATGCTGGCCTCGTTCCTCAGCTATGCCAGCCTCAACCCTTATTGGAACGTCCCCAACGACCTGGCCGCCGAGCGGATCGCGCCCAACGTCGTCAAGCTCGGGCTCGGATACCTGGAGGCCAAGGGCTATCAAGTGCTGTCCGACTGGGGGGACAGGCCGCGGGTGGTCGACCCGGCGAGCGTTGACTGGCAGGCGGTCGCCGACGGGCGGATCGAGGTGCGGGTGCGGCAACTGCCGGGACCGGAAAACGGGCTTGGCGACATCAAGTTCACCTTCCCAACCCGCACGGCGTCTATCTTCACGACACGCCCGACAAGCAGCTGCTGAACGAGGAGACTCGGCTGTTCAGCGGCGGCTGCATCCGGTTGGAGGACGCCAACCGGTTCGGCCGGTGGCTGTACGGCCGGACGCTGAAAGCAACGTCGAGCGCGCCAGACATCGAGGTCCCGCTCGACCGGCCGGTGCCGATCTTCGTCACCTACATGACCGTCGTCCCAAGCGGCTCGTCGATCGCTTTCCTCAACGACGTCTACGGCTGGGATGCGGAGCGGCTGGCCGAGATCGGCTCGGCGGGCCGGGTCGCGGCGCGCTGATCAGCGCCGCCAGGTCGCCATATAATTTGTTGAGTAGGGCACGGGGCGGCCTTGCGCGTCGCGGGCGGGGTTGAAGCGCAGCCGCCGCGCAACCAGCGCGCAGATCCCGGAATCGACGACCGGATCGCCGCTGGAGCGGATGACCCGGCACGAATCGACCTGGCCGCGCGGATCGCCGACAAGCTGCCGCAGATGATCGCCCTCGTGGTGATCCTCAGCTTCTTCCTACTGCTGCTCGCCTTCCGCTCGGTGCTGCTGCCGATCAAGGCGGCGGTGGCGAACCTGCTGTCGGTCGGCGCCGCCTACGGCGTCGTGA
>CAMPJH010000059.1 GCA_946886845.1 uncultured Sphingomonas sp.
CGGATGGGAGCTCGCCCTTGAGGAACAGGTCGCGGGTGAGGCCGTGGCTGGGGGCCCAGTCTAACGCCGCCATCAGCTGTTTTTCGAGCTGGCCGTCCCACTGAACCGCTTCGGCTTCGGCGGTCCCGCCAATATCGTTGCGCTGGGCGCCGTTGCCGCAGCCGGCCAACGCGAGCGTCGCCGCGGAGGCAAACAGGAAAATGATACGCAAGAGGGTACTCCAAACTTGATTCGGTTTGGAGGCATCAACACCTCGGCTTGCGACAACGATCCATCGGTAGCGCCGCGCCCGCGCCGCTCGGCAGAGTCTTCAGCCGGCCATGCGTTTGTTGGCGAGGCCGGCGACCATCTCGTTGGCCCGTGAGTAGCTAAGCGGCTTGCCGAACAGATAGCCCTGGATGGTGTCGCAACCGAGCTCGCGCATGCGCTCGAAGTCTTCCGGAGTCTCGACACCCTCGGCCGTGACCGACATTCGGAAGCTCTGCGCCAGCTGGACGATCGACTGGATGATGGCGACATTCTCGGGCCGGGTTCCGGCTTCGCGGACGAAGCTGCCGTCGATCTTCAGCTTGTGGAAGATCGCCTTGTTCAAATAGCCGATCGATGAATAGCCGGTGCCGAAATCGTCGAGCGCGATCCCGACTCCAAGCGCGCGCAGGCGCTTGAGGACATCGAGGGTCGGAGCATTGTCGCCGAGGAAGATGCCTTCGGTGACCTCGAGTTCGATCCGGTTGCCCTGCACCCGGTGGCGCGCCAGCGCCTCGCTTACGGTGTTGGGAAGCGCGGCGAGGACGATCTGCTTGGGGCTGACGTTCAGCGACACGCTGATGGCGTCGGGCCAGGTCGCGGCGGCCCGGCAGGCTTCCTCGATCACCCATTCGCCGATCGCCGGCATCAGCCCGATTTCCTCGGCGACGGGGATGAAGGCGACCGGCGGAATCAGCCCGCGTTTCGGGTGGTTCCAGCGGATCAGCGCCTCGAACCCGACCAGCTGTTGGGTCTTCGCCGCGATCAGCGGCTGGAAGACCAGGTGGAACTGCTTCGACGCAAGCGCCGAGCGAAGATCGGCCTCGAGCCGCACCCGGTCTTCCTTCTCCGACTGCAGTTCCGACGAGAAATAGCGGGCGATTCCGCGGCCGGCGCCTTTCGCTTCGTAAAGCGCCAGGTCGGCCTTGAGGATCAGGTCGTCGACGGTGGCGCCGTCGACCGGACCGAATGCGCAGCCAATCGACACGCCGATTTCGATCGTCGTGCCCTCGATGTCGTAGGGAACCTTGATTGAATCGATGATCCTTTGCGCCATCTGCTCGACCGTCGACCGGCTCTGGGCATCGGGGATGACGACCGCGAACTCGTCGCCGCCCATCCGCCCGACATGGCCGGCGGCGCCGACCTCCTGGACCAGCCGCTTGGCAACCGCTCGAAGCACGGCGTCGCCCTTGGGGTGGCCGAACGTGTCGTTGACCGGCTTGAATCCGTCGAGGTCCATGAACAGGATCGCGCAAGCGTGGTTTTGCGCGGTCGCTGCGCGCAGCGCCTCGCCGAGCAGTTGGCGGACCCGGCCGCGATTGGGCAAGCCCGACAGCACGTCCATGTTGGCGAGGTGGGTCAGCCGCTCCTGGGTCTGGCGGATTTCGGTGATGTCGGAACCAACCCCGCGGAAGCCCTCGAAGCGGCCGGCGGTATCGACGATCGGGTCGCCGGCGATCGAGATCCAGCGCGGTCCGTGGGCCGTCTCCAGCTCCATCTCGAGATTGGCGAAGGCTTCCTTGTCGAGCAGCTTGCGGCCGAGCTCGGCATGGCCGCCCAGGAGCGAGGGCAGCGAATGGCCGAGCAGCTGGTTCGCCGGCCGGCCGAGCAGGGCCACCATCCGCGACGAGATGTAACTGACGCGATTTTCCGGATCGACCTGCCACAGCCAGCCGACCCCGCGCTGCTCATATTCCTGGAGCAGCAGCGACGCGCTCTCGCTTTGCGAGCCGACGTCGGCATTGGTCTTGAGCTGGGCATAGGCCCAGCGGGCGACGGCGAGCACGCCGAAGATCGCGACGCCGAGTGTGAACATGATCGAGACCATATGCTCGAACGGCACGCTTCCCCGGCCGATTAGCAAAGCGGCGCTCAGCCCGGCGGTGAAGATCGCCATCCAGGCGATCACCGAGGGCAGCACCACGACCAGGCCGAGCGCGGCGATTCCGAGCCCGGCGGTGATCGAGGCCAGGATGACTTGCGAGGCCGGGCTCAGCGACGGGAACAGGTAGAGCGGCAGCGACAGCCACAAGATGGCGCGGATCACGATATCGCCGGTCATCATCCAGTCGGACAGGCGGCGGCCGGATCGGCCGACATGGGTGATCGACTGGGTACGCGCCATTTGCATCGCGCCGAAATTGACCAGAGCGACCGCGCCGGCCCAACCGCCGAGCCAGAGCAGCGGCGCCTGGGTCCACAGCGAGGCGATGACCATCGCCGCGGCAACCATGTTGGCGGCCGCGAAAAAGGGGGCGAGTTGCGCCCGGGCGAGCAGCTGGGCGTCGCGCAACGGCGAGTTTTCGGGCTCGCTTCCGGCCGAGAAGGCGAGCGATTCGCCACCCGGCAGACGCGCCGAGATCATCCGTTTGTACCGGTCAGGGGCTTCGTACATCCGCGTCCCGCTCTTGTGCCTGCGCATAGGGCTAGGCCGAAGAGGGTTGAAACGCGGTTAAGAAGCGATTTGCACCGTCAGCCGCCCAGCCCCAGCTTGTCGAGGTCGCGGGTGGTGATCGGGTGATAAAGCGGCCGTGCCCGGGCATAGGTTCGAGCGGCGATCGGACGGCCCCATTGCCGGTCCTCGAAGAGCGCCTCGATCAGCGGCCGAACGAACTTGCGCCGCCCCTGCGCAGTGAGGAACCGCTCGAGCGCCGGGACCGCCGGGTCGTAGCGATTGGCGACAGCCAGCTCGAGCCAGGCGAACAGGACTTCATTGTTGCCGGCCTCGCTGAGCCGCAGCTTCTGGTCGAGCTCGGCCAGCCGCGGCGCCGGGAGCTGGCGCGGCAGGCGATTGATGAAGCGCAGCTTCTCGGCCGTGGTCCAACTGTCGAACTCGGCCGGGGCCGGACCGCCGGCGGCAAAGGCGGAGATTGCCCGGTCAACCGTGGCGAAGGCGGCGGGATCGGGCCGGGCGACATTCGCCGGAAGCCCTGGCTGGTAAACCCATTGGTCGAGCATCAGCCGCTGCTCGAGCGCTTGGTCGCCCTTGACCAGATGCTGGCGAAGGTCGGCGAGGAACCGCGCCGAGGTCATCGGCTGGAAGGCGTGGCGGTCGAAATAGGAGCGCAGATAGGCGTCCCAGCGCTCGCGCCCGACGATCCGATCGAGCGTCCGCAGGAAAATCGCGCCCTTGTCGTAGATGACGCCGCTGGCGCCGCCGTCGGGCGTGGCTTCGGCCGGCGGCAGGTTGAGGCGGGTGGTCGCGTCGTTCCCCTCCTCCTTCAGGGCTTCAGTCATGTCGTCGAAGCTCAGCGCGGCTTCCTGCTGCGCGCGCTTGATGCCGTAGAGCGACTCCATGATCCGGTTCTCGAAGTATGAGGTGAAGCCCTCGTTGAGCCAGCTGTCGGCCCAGGTGGCGTTGGTCACGAGGTTGCCCGACCAGCTGTGGGCCAGTTCGTGGGCGACCAGGCCGACCAGGCTCTTGTCACCGGCGATGAACGTCGGGGTGAGGAAGGTGAGGGTCGGGTTCTCCATGCCGCCGTACGGGAAGGACGGCGGCAGGACGATGACGTCGTAGCGTCCCCAGCGATAGGGTCCGTAGAGTTTCTCGGCCGCCTCGACCATGCGCTCGGTGTCGGCGAGCTCGGCGGCGGCGCTGTCGAGCATGACCGGCTCGGTCCAGACGCCGGTGCGAGGCCCGAGCTCGCGGAAGGCGATGTCGCCGGCAGCGATGGCGATCAAATAGGGTGCGACCGGCTTGTCCATCCGGAAGCGGAAGGCGCGCCGCCCGTCCCCCGCCGCTTCGCCGTCGGGGGTTAGGCGGTCGGCCGACATCACCACCTTGAGCGGCTCGGGCGCGGTCACCCGGGCGCTCCAGCTCTGCCGGATTCCGGGCGAATCCTGGGTCGGGATCCAGGTCCGGTTGAGGATCGCCTGGCCCTGGCTGAGCAAATAAGGGTGTTTCTTGCCCGCGGTCTGCGCCGGGGTCAGCCACTGGAGCGCCGCCGCATCGGGCGCCGAGCGGTAGGCGATGACGATCTTCCTCGTGTCGGGCTTGAGGGCGATGGTCAGCGGCGCGCCGAGGTTCGGGTCGTCGGCGCCGACCTTGTAATCGAGCGGCTGGCCCGACCCGTCCCTGACCGACTGAATCTCGAGCCCGTCATCGTCGAGCACGATCTCGCCGGCGTCGGGCTTGCGGTCGATGTCGAGGGTTGCGGTTCCGCCGACGCGCCTGGCGGCAAAATCCAGGTCGAGGTCGAGGTCGACATGGGTGACCCGCGCCTCGAGCGGCCGGGCGTAGCTGGACGCGTCCTTGGCCTCCGCCAGGATCGGCGCCACCTGCCGCGCCGCACTTTCCTGGGCGATGTTGGTTTCGGCCTCGCCGCCCCGGCAGGAAGCAGCGAACAAGGCGGCCGCGGCCACCGCGAGAATACGCAAACGGGTCATTCCAGCTCCACTCATTGACTGCCAACGCCGCTCTGCGGCTTGGGTGCCCGAAAGCAGAGCGGAGGGCCGTCGTCCAGACTTGCTCGCAACATCGCGACAATCGCCCTATATCCATGGCGATGGCGACCGACAGCGTAGCGCTCGGCCAGCAGCAGGCCACCAAGCAAGCCGGCCGGCGCAGGCGAAGCGAAACACCGAAGATCGATTCCCCGGCGCGTCCTATCCTTGAGGGCGTCGGCCTCGACGCGCCCTTCTTCGAGGACAAGAATCGCGCCTTCTGGTCGCTCCAGACGCTCGGCTGGAGCGGCTATTTCATTCTTCGGTCGGTGACCGGTTTTGCCAACAGCATGGGGCCTATGTGGCTGGTCCACACAGCGCTGCTGACCGCGACCGGTTACTCGCTGACCTTGCTAATGGGCGCGCTGTTCCGGCGCCTGATCAAGATGCGGGTCATCTGGACGGCGGTGCTGTCGCTGCTGGCGGTGGTGGTCGCGTCGGTTGCATTCTCGGTGATCGAGACGTGGAGCTACGCGACCTTCCTCAAGCCCGATTCCCGTCCGGCGGGGTTCGAATATATGGGCGCGATCCTGCTCAATTTCGCACTGCTCGCGGCCTGGGCGGCGCTCTATTACGGGATCAATTATTACATCCTGCTCGACGAACAGCTGACCCAGCGCGAGCGACTGGAAAGCCAGGCTTCGTCGGCGCAGCTGGCGATGCTTCGCTACCAGCTCAACCCGCATTTCCTGTTCAACACGCTGAACTCGATCTCGACCCTGGTGCTGCTCAAGCAGACCGAGCGCGCCAATGCGATGCTGGCCCGGCTGTCGTCGTTCCTGCGCTATACGCTGGCCAACGAATCGACCGCCAAGGTGACCCTCGCGCAGGAGGTCGAGACCCTGAAGCTCTACCTGGAGATCGAAAAGATGCGGTTCGAGGACCGGATGCGGCCGCACTTCCGGATCGACCCCGAGACGATCGGAGCGAAGCTGCCGTCGCTTCTTCTTCAGCCGCTGATCGAAAATGCTATAAAATATGCGGTCACCCCAAGCGAGGACGGCGCCGACATCTGGATTACCGCCAGCCGCGAGGGCCAGGCGGTTCGGATCGAGGTCGCCGACAGCGGCGACGGCGGCAACGTCGACCTCACCGCAACTCAATCGACCGGCGTTGGTTTGGCCAACATTCGAGAGCGCCTGGCGCAAGCCTATGGCAATGCCCACGGCTTTACGACCAGGACGAACGAACACGGGGGCTTTAGCGTTATCATCGAAATTCCCTGCGAGAGTGGAGACGAAGTGTAATGACGATCCGGACCATCCTGGTCGACGACGAGCCCTTGGCGACTCAGGGCCTGATGCTCAGGCTCGAGGCCCATTCCGACGTCGAGGTCGTGGCGACGGCGTCGAATGGGCGGGAGGCGATCCGGGCGATCAAGACCCACAAGCCCGACCTCGTCTTCCTCGACATCCAGATGCCCGGCTTCGACGGCTTTTCGGTGATCCAGGGATTGCTGGAGGTCGAACCGCCCTTGTTCGTCATGGTCACCGCCTACGGCGAGCATGCGGTCCGGGCGTTCGAGGCGCAGGCGGTCGATTATCTGGTCAAGCCGGTCGATGAGGATCGGCTTGCAGCGACGCTCGACCGGGTTCGCCAGCGGCTGACCGAAAAGCGCAGCGCCGAGGAGGCCGAACGGTTCAAGGAAGCGCTGGTCGAGCATGCGCCGGAGGCGGCCGAGGAACTCGCCGAGGGCGGAAGTGGCGAAGGGCCGGCCGCGAACCGCTTCGAGAAGATGATCAACATCAAGGATCAGGGCCAGATCTTCCGGGTCGATGTCGACACGATCGAGCGGATCGACGCCGCCGGCGACTACATGTGCATCCAGACCGGCGACAACACGCTGATCCTGCGCGAGACGATGAAGGACCTGGAGAAGCGCCTCGACCCGCGCCGTTTCCAGCGCGTTCACCGCTCGACGATCGTCAACCTCGACCTCGTCCGGCAGGTCAAACCGCACACCAACGGGGAATGCTTCCTGGTGCTCGATTCCGGCGCGCAGGTGAAGGTGTCGCGCTCGTACCGCGACGTCGTCGCGCGGTTCGTTCACTGACGTCTACGGAGGGGAGCAATGGCGAGAGTTACAGGGCTCGGGGGCATCTTCTACAAGGTTGCCGACCCGGAGAAGACCAAGGCCTGGTACCACGAGACCCTCGGCATCGGCGGCGAATGGGGCGCGATGTTCCCGTTCAAGAAGGACGATCCGGAAGGGTTCACCTTGTTCTCGCCGTTCAAGTCGGACAGCGACTATTTCGCGCCGAGCGGATTGCCCTTCATGGTCAATTTGCGGGTCGACGACCTCGACGGGATGGTCGCCGACCTCGCCAGCAAAGGCGTCGAGATCCTCGGCCGCCAGGACGAGGATTATGGCCGCTTCGCCTGGATACTCGATCCCGACGGGGTGAAGGTCGAGCTCTGGCAGCAGCTCGGGCCGGCGCCGGAATGATATCCGCTCTGCTCCCGCCAAATCGCCGAGCGCATTAATCCATTAAGATCGTTCGACCATTCCGGCGGGCGGTCCGCCGATAATCGACGCTAATCGGAAAACTCCGCGGCGCGCAAAGAGTTGGGCAACTCCGACAGGGGCTGACTCGCGCTAGTCCGGCGTCATGCGCGCCGGCGAGGAGCATATTTCGTGAAAATCTTGACCGCCGCTTTCGTCCTGGCCGCTGTGACCGCATCCGCGGCTCCGGGGATCGCCAAGGATCCGCCCAAGCCCGCCAATGCCGAGGCCGTTACCGACCTTCGAGCCGCGATGGACGCGATGGTTGCCACCAAATCGATGCCGGTCGTTCAACTTGCCAAGACCGACCTCGACCAGGGCGACGACCACGCATCCGACCGCGCCATCGACGTCGTTTGCTCAAAGGACAATCCGGCCGCCGAGCGCTCGGCGATCTGCCCGGTTTCGCCCGCTTAGGACAGTCGCCGCGTAACCGGCGATTGCCGCGGCCGCGCCTCCGCTGCTATCCGCCGCGGCCATGACCAAGACCCACTGGCTCGGAGCCGCTTCCGCACTGATTCTCGCCCTTGCCGCCTGCGAGGCGACCACCGGCGATCAGGCCGCCACCAACCAACCGGCCGAAGGCGCCGAGGCGGACGGCCTCGCCAAGCTCGCCACGGTCAACATGGCGGTCGACACCTCCTACCTCACCGCTGAGGAGCGCGAGGTCGTCAACCTGCTCAACCAGGCCGCCAATTTGATGAGCGAGATTTACAAGCGCCAGCACACGCCCGATTACGACCGGCTTCGCGCCGAGGTCGTCGCGAGGAACGACCCCCGGCTGCTCGAGAAATTCGATGCGTTCTTCGGTCCGTGGGACCCGATCGAGGACGACCGGCCCTTCTTCGGCGATAAGCCGAAGCCGCCGGGCGCCGGCTTCTATCCTGTCGATCTCACTAAGGAGCAGTTCGACGCTTATTTGCAGGCGCACCCGGATCAGGCCGAGGCGCTAACCAACCCCTACACGGTCGTCCGGCGCCAGGGCGACCGGCTCGTCGCCGTGCCTTACAGCCAGGCGTACAAGCAGTGGCTCGAGCCGGCGGCGAAGCTGCTCGAGCAGGCGGCGGCGAAGACGAGCAACCCCAGCCTCAAGAAATTCCTGTCGCTTCGGGCCAAGGCGTTCCGGACCGACGATTATTTCGAGTCCGAGCTGGCCTGGATGGACTTGCGCGACACGCCGATCGAGGTCGCGATCGGCCCCTACGAAACCTATACCGACGAGCTTTACGGCCGAAAGACCGCCTTCGAGGCGTTCGTCACGCTGCGCAATCCCGAGGAATCCGCCAAGCTCGACAAGTACAAGGCCATGCTCCGCGACATGGAAGCCAATTTGCCGGTCGACGAGAATTACAAGAACTTCCAGCGTGGCTTCGAATCGCCGATCTCGGTGGTCGACCAGATCCACGGCGGCGGCGACAATGTGCCGGGCATCCAGACCATCGCCTTCAACCTGCCCAACGACGAAAGGGTACGCGAGGCCAAGGGCGCCAAGAAGGTCATCCTGCAGAACGTGCTCGGCGCCAAGTTCGACCGGATCCTCAAACCCATGGCCGAGCTGGTGTTGGTCCCGGAACAGTCCCGCAACGTCACCAAAGCTTATATGACCAACGAGACACTGTTCCACGAACTGTCGCACAGCCTCGGGCCGGGCAGCATCACCGTCAACGGACGCAAGACCACGGTCGACAAGGAATTGAAGGAAATCGGAAGCGGGTTCGAGGAGGCCAAGGCCGATGTCATGGGCGCCTGGAACATCCTCTACATGATGGACCGCGGCGTGCTCCCGGCCGCCGAGAAGCCGCAGATCCGCGCCACCTATGTCGCCGGGCTGTTCCGGGCGATGCGGTTCGGGGTTGGCGAGGCGCACGGCCAGGGCGCGGCGATGCAGTATCGCTACCTGCGCGCCAAGGGCGCCCTGGTGTGGGACGCCCCGGCCCAGCGCTTCCGGATCGACGA
>CAMPJH010000060.1 GCA_946886845.1 uncultured Sphingomonas sp.
TCGAAATCCTCCTCTCGCGATCGCAACGCACAGGAACGCCCTAAGGCTTCCTCAGCCAGGATAGCGGATCGATACTTTGGCCGCAGCCGACTTGGCGCGCTCGACGGCTTCCTCGATGCCCCCCGCACGGGCCAGCGCGACCCCCATGCGCCGGTTCTTCAAGGTTTTCGGCTTGGCGAAGATTCGAATGTCGACGGGCTGGTCGGCGGAGCCGAGCGCCAGCGCATCGGCGATTCCTTCGTAGGTGAAGCTCTCGCTCTCGCGATCCGCCAGGATGACGGCCGAGGCCGACGGTCCAGCGAGGTCGATCGCCGGAATCGGCAGGCCGAGGATCGCTCGCAGGTGAAGCTCGAACTCGTTGGGCGACTGCGAGATGAGGGTGACCATGCCGGTGTCGTGCGGGCGCGGGCTCAGCTCCGAAAAAATCGCTTCGTCGCCGCGAACGAAGAATTCGACGCCGAAGATGCCGTGCCCGCCGAGCGCCTCGACGACGCGCTTCGCCTGGTCCTGAGCGGAAGCCAGCGCGGCGGCGGGAAGGTTCGCCGGCTGCCAGCTCTCGCGATAGTCGCCATGCTCCTGGCGATGGCCGACGGGCGCGCAGAACAGGACGCCGTCGCTGGTCGCGACCGTCAGCAGCGTGATCTCGCTGTCGAAGGCAATATACTCCTCGACGATCACCCGCGGCCGGTCGCCGCGCATGTTGGCGACCGCATAGTCCCAGGCGATCCCGACCTCTTCGGCGGTGCCGGCGACGCTCTGTCCCTTGCCGGAGCTCGACATGACCGGCTTGACGACGCACGGCAGGCCGACCGCCTCGGCCGCGGCGACCGCTTCCTCGCGGCTCTCGGCGAAGCGGTATTTCGAGGTCGTCAGGCCAAGCTCCTGCGCCGCGAAGTCGCGGATTCCGTCGCGGTTCATGGTCAGTTGAACCGCCTTTGCCGACGGCACCACCCGCCAGCCCTCGCTCTCGAGCGCTGCGAGAGTCGCCGTGTCGATCGCCTCGATCTCCGGGACGATCGCGTCCGGCCGATGCTTCTCGACCGCAGCGCGGAGCGCCGCCCCGTCGAGCATCGGAAAGACCTCGAAGGTGTCTGCCAGCTGCATCGCAGGCGCGTTGGCATAGCGATCGCAAGCAATGACTCGGCAGCCGAGCCGCTTGGCGGCGATGGTGAACTCGCGGCCGAGCTCGCCGGAGCCGAGCAGCATCAGGCTGGCAATATGCATCGCCGCGCGCCTATCGTGTCCGCGCCAAAAGACAAGGAGCCCGAATGCTGCCGATCCTTCTGCTCGCCGCGGTTGCCCAGGCCCAGGCCGCTCCGGCCCCCAAACCGAAAACACCGACCGAAATCATCGCCGCCGCGCCGGACAGCGCCTGGCGGGCGATTCCCGCCGACGACCTGCTGGTGATGGAGCTGGCCGGCGGCGCGCGGGTCGTCATCCAACTCGCCCCGGCCTTCGCTCCGGTCCACGTCGCCAATATCCGGGCGCTGGCCAAGGCGAACTATTGGAACGGCGCGGCGATCTACCGGGTCCAGGACAATTATGTCGTCCAGTGGGGCAATAACGAAACCGAAAAGCCGCTGCCGCAGGGCGTCGTCGCCACGCCCCCGGCTGAGTATGCAATGGACGCGCAGGGCTATGCCATCCGCCGATTCGAATATCCCGATTCCTATGCAGCAGCAGCCGGCCACGCCGATGGTTGGCCGATCGCCGTTCACGCCGACGGCAAGGTCAGCCTGACCCACTGCTACTCCTACGTCGGTGTCGGCCGCGGCTTGTCGCCCGACACCGGCATGGGCGGCGAGCTGTACGCGGTCATCGGCCACGCGCCGCGGCACCTCGACCGCAATATCGCCGTCGTCGGCCGGGTCCTCAGCGGCCTCGAGGCGATGAGCAGCCTGCCGCGCGGCACCGAAGCGCTCGGCTTCTACAAGGAAGCGTCGCAGCATGTCCCGATCGCCAGCATCAGGCTCGCCAGCCAGCTGCCATCGGATCAGCGGCCGTCATTCCAATATCTCGATACTACGAGTCCGGCTTTCGCCGATTATGTGCGCGCTCGCGCCAACCGCCATGACGATTTCTTCATTCGCCCGGCCGGCGGCGTCGACCTGTGCAACGCGGCGGTGCCGGTGCGGCCGACTCCAGGGGGCCAGCGGGGCTAGGCGGCCCAGGCCTGGTGGTGCTGGCGGTTCTTGTGCTGAATGACGACCGGCCGGTTGTGCGAATGGGTGCTCGCCTCGGCGAGCGGAAGCGCGGTGGCGCAGAACGCACATTCGGCGGACACCCGGCCGATTATCCAGTGAGTCCGGCCGCAGCCGGGACAATGGTTGACGTCGCGCTCGCGATAGACGGCGTGGTAGCCGCGAACGGTCGGGTGATAGGTCTCGTTCAGGCCTGAAGTGGCAGGCATCGCTTTTTCCTTTCGGCGCCGGTGAACGAGCGAAACCGGTGGCGGGTTGCACGGCTGGCCTGAATCGGGACACGGGCGCGGACCAAGGGTCCGGTAATTCGCCTATCGATGAGTGGCTTAGTTTCCGAGCAGGGAATCGACGGAAAGTGGCTCAGCGAACTCGGCGCCGAGCTTGTCGCCGGCCGTCCACTTGACGAGGGCGCTGGCGCGGTCGCGGCCGGGAAGGATCAGCCAGACCCGCGAGCCGACCTCGAAGCGGCCTTCGGATTCGGCCATGAACCCGCTCTCGGAAATGTTGAGCACGCGCGCCTCGACCCCGTCGGCGCCCATTTCGCGCATCCTGACCTCGAGGGCGAGCGGAAGCCGTTCGGACCGGCGCCGGTCGTTCGGTTCGGAAGCTTCGGCGATGCGCGCCTTGATCATCGAAAAACTCATCTCCACGCGCAGCTGCTCCGCCGGGGCCTAGACGCAACTGCAACAATCGCCGATCCGCCGGGGTAGACGACTATCGGCGCGTCGATGTTCCGGATCAAGGTGAAGATGTCGTCGGTCCACATCGAACCGACGATTATCCGCAATCGCTTAAGGATTGGTTCGCGCGGCCAATGACTTGGTCGGCGACTGTGGCTTCCAGCCACTGGCCGCGGCCGTTCAGCCTGTGTATTGTCCGGGTCGGGCATATGGGATGGTCTCACGAAGGGGCCGACGAGCGAGACTAGCTGTGAAAATCCACAATCGCTTCCGCGCATTCGCGCTGTTCTTCGGCGCTTCGGCGCTGCCGCTGGCGGCGCAGGCGCAGCAACCGACGACGGGCGCTCCGGTGCCCGTCCAGGTCCAGCCGCCGATGGCCGCGCCTGCGTCCGAGCCGGTGCCGCTTCCGCCGCCGCTGTGGGACCTGTCCGATGCTCGGCAGCTGCTGAGCTTCATCGAGGCGATCGGCAAGGAAGGGCTCGACCCGGCCGACTATGATCCGCAAGGCCTGGCGGCGGCGCTGCAAGGTGGCGACCCGGTCAAGCTCAGCGAAATTGCGACCGACCGCTTCAAGCGCGTGTCGTCCGATCTTGCGCTCGGCCACGTGCGCGGCAAGGACCGCATCGATTGGACGATCAAGGATCCGGATCTCGACAACGGCCGCCAGGATAAGCTTCTGCGCTGGGCCTTGCACACCCATCAGGTTGCCGACACGTTGATCGGCCTGCTTCCCAAGCACCCGCAATATGCATCGCTCAAGCGCGCGCTCGAGATCACGCCCGAGTCCGACAGCGTCAAGCGCAACCGGATTCGGCTCAACCTCGACCGCTGGCGGTGGCTGCCGAGCGACCTTGGCGAACGCTACATCATCGTCAACGTGCCGGCCTACACCGCAGCGCTTGTCGAGAATGGCGATACGATCTCGCGCCACTATGCGGTCGCCGGGGCGATCAAGACGCCAACGCCGCAGCTCAGCGTCGTCGCCACGGGAGTCATCCTCAATCCCTGGTGGGAAGTTCCGAAGAGCATCGAGGGCGACGTCCGCGGCAAGGCCGGCTATGTCGCCGTCAAGGGCGCCGACGGCAAGGCGCAGCGCTGGCGCCAGCCGCCGGGCCCGTCGAACGCGCTCGGCAAGATCAAGTTCGTGATGCCGAACTCGAAGGCGATTTACCTTCACGACACCAATGCCAAGTCGCGCTTCAACAGCCGCGTCCGAGCGTTCAGCCACGGCTGCATCCGAACCAAGGACATCGACAAGCTAGCGACGATCCTACTGACCGAGGGCGGCACCGAATGGACTCCGGAAAGGGTTCAGGAGACGCTCGCGAGCGGCAAGTCGGTCCAGGCGAATTTCCCGAAACCGCTGCCGGTGTACATCGTCTACATGTCGTCGGCGGCGACCGTCGAAGGCAAGATCGTCGACTATTCGGACGTCTACAAGCGCGACGGCAGGGCGATCGCGGCGCTGATCGACACCAAGAAGGCGGTCAAGCCCGGGCAAGCGCCCGACAAGGTCGCGACGCGCTAGGCGCCCCGCCGGTCAGCAGCCGATGCTGACCTGGGTCTCGCCCATTTTCACCAGGCGGACTCCATCGCGATTGACCCCGGCCGCGACCTCGACGGTGATGTCGTCGAGATCCGGAGCACCCCCTTGGCTGAACACGGTCACGAAGTGGCGGTGCGACAGAAGCATGCGCTCGTCGAGCGGCTTGCACCCGGTCGACTTCAGCGAGCGCATGCCGACCAGATAGCCGTCGGCATTGTATAGCTCGGCATAGGACCAAACCGTATCGATCTGGCCGTCGGTGAGCTGTCCGGCGCACTCGCTCGCCATTGCCACGCACAGCTGCTCGGTTTCGGGATCCTCCTGCCAGCGCGGCTGTGGGTCGAAGCTGAAGCCCGCCGGCCGGTCCGCGGCCATCGCCGTCAGCGCGACCGCCGCGACGAGCAACGCCGCCAACCGTCCCGTCCGAATCTCCATTGTCCCCTCCCCGATCGGCGCCGCTATTTGGCCTTGAGCGCCTGCACCGCCGCCAGCGTCTTCGCCACGTGCGCGCTATAGTCCATGTCGGAATGAACCAGGACGATGCGGCCGTCCTGGCCGATCACATAGGAAGTGCGGTCGGTCAGCTCCGGCTTCTGCTTGAGCGCCACGTCATAGGATTTGATGACCGCCGGCCCGGCGGTTGCGACCGGGAAGGCGTTGCGGCATTCCTCGACCGAGAATTTCTGCAGGGTGGCAAGATCGTCGGCAGACATTCCGATCACCCGAGCGCCGGCTTTCTTGAAGTCGCCGATCGCTTCGCTGAAGGCATGCGCTTCGAGCGTGCAGCCCTTGGTGAACGCCTTGGGGAAGAAATAGAGCACCACCGGCCCGTGGCTCAGCTGCTCCTTCAATTGCAGCTTGAACGGCTTGCCGCCAATCGCCCCGGTAGTGGTGAAGTCGGGCGCCTTGGCCCCGACCGGAAGCGCGGCCTGCGCCGGGAGCGCGATCGATGCCAGGGCCAATCCGATCAAAAGCTTTCGCATCGCTGTTCCTCCTCAGTCCGGGCGAGCAGGTTTACCTTTCCCGGGCGCTTCGCGCCAGAAGCCGTGACACCAACGCCGGGCAGGAGCATTGTCCGGCCATGACCCGCATCGCGATCCTGCTTGCGCTTCTTCTGTCTGGCTGCGGCGCTCCGCAGCAGGCGCCGGTGCCGGCGAACGAGTTGGCGCCGCAGTCGGCCGACGGCGGCCAGGCCGCCGGGGCGGTACCGCCCACCGGGCCGGTGCCTTCGGAAGCGGATTCCGTGGAAAGCAGCCCGTGCCGGGTTCAGGATGGCGCGCCAATTGGCGCCAACGCGATCCGGGCAATCGGCACCGAGCCCTTCTGGGGGGCGCGGGTCGAGGGCCGCTGCGTCACATATTCGACGCCGGAGGATCAGGACGGGACTCAGATTTGGACGAAATTTTCTGGGACCGCGGACAATGGCCGCTGGTCGGGGGCGCTCGACGGGCAGCCGTTCGTGATGGCGACCCGGCCGCAGGGGGATTGCTCGGACGGGATGTCCGACACCGTCTATCCGATCGCGGTGACTCTGTGGGTTGGCGGCGAGGAGCGGCGCGGGTGCGCCGTACCGCTGTGACGCGGGAGGTTTAGCGTTCCGCCGCCAGCCAGCCGGTGAGCAAGTAGAAGACGATCACGACCGGTCCGGTCAAAAGCAGCAGCGCGACCAGTCCGAGGCGGACGACCAGCGCGTCGAAGCCGGTGTAATCGGCGATCCCGGCGGCGACGCCCATGATCTTGGCGTCGCGCCGGTTGATCAGGAATCGATTGGTCATTGTCGGTTTCCGTTCAGGCGATCAGCGAGGTCGCGGAGCTGACGCACAGCATCGCGGTGATGAAGGCGGCGGCGAGGGCGGTTACGGTCTCGCGGGCAGGGGCGAAGGTGGCGAACATTGGTTTTTCCCTTTTTTGTCTCACTTGGACCCACCATTGGGCCCACGGAGCTATCAATGCAGGGACCGTGCCAAATCGCTTTTCTCTAAGAAAATCAGTGTCGAGATTTGATACTGGGTGAAATATCGCGGGATTTACGGCCGCCTGTTGGGAAAAATTCCCAACTCAGTCGCGATAGCCGAGCCGTTCGGCCCAGGGCAGCAGGATCGGCAAAACCGGCTCCAGCTGCTTGGCGTAACGCTTCCAGCGGCCGCTGGCGCGGGCGGTGACCGGCTCCGTCACCTGGTCGTAGCTCGGGGTTTGGATGGTCCCACGCGCCTTGGCGGTGCGCTGGTGATCGAGGATCCGGTCATCCCACTCGAGCCCGAGGAAGGCGATCGCCGGCTTCAGCACCGCCTCGGGGTCGCCGACCAGCTCTTCGTAGACCACGTCGTGGACGTTGAGCGCCATCGTCTCGCGCGAGGCGGTCCAGATCCGCATCAGCGCGTCATAATATTCGGCGGCGTCGGCAATTTCGGAGAAGTTGACCAGCCCGAAGCTCTGCATGAAGCCGCTCAGCACGACGTCGCAGGGATGGCGTTGCATGAACAGGATCGGCGCGCCCGGGAACATTGCCTGGATCAGCGGCGCCGACGCCATGTCGAGCGGGAACTTGTCGATCGCGAGCCCGGTAAAGCCGGCTCCGACATGCTCGACCAGCCGATCGCAATAGGTGGCCCTAGCCTGCTTGAGCTTGGCTTTCGAGACCGTCGGCAAGTCCTCGATCGGGCCGGTCACCTGGGCGGCCGCGCCGACCAGCTGTTGTTCCTCGAGCACGGCAATCTCCGGGTGGCCGAGCATGAAAGTGTCCAGCAGTGTCGTCCCTGAGCGCGGAAAGCCGAGCAGGAAGGCGACCCGCTGCCGCGGCGGCTCGGCGAGCAGCGGCACTTTTGCCGCCCATTCCGGAGTGATCGTCCCGGCAAGCTCGCGCTGCTCCTCGCGATAGGCGCTGGTCCGGCGGCTCCACTCGTCGCGGTCCTCGGCCCGGACCGAACGGTCGATCGCTGCCTGGTTCATCGCCGCGGCGGCCTCGAACGCCTGCTCGCTGTCGCCCAGTGCGTCGGCGATCTTGGCCCTGAGCGCGTTCCAGGCGACCGGATCGGCGGCCGGGTCGGCACCGGCCAGGAGGTCGCGCGCTTCCTCAAGCTTGCCTTCGCGCCGGGCGAGGATCGCCCAAAGGTAGCCCAGCTCCTGCTTGCCGATGCCGGCGGCCGACGCATCGTCGAGCAGCTTCGCCAGCTCTTCGAGGCGATTGGTGCGCTCGAGGGCAACGCCCAGCTGATGGACGATCGACCGATCCGTCGGGTCGAGCGCATAAGCGCGCCGGAAGGCGGCCTCGGCCTCGTCGAACTGCAGCAGCGCCTGATGCTGCGCTCCCGCCTTCGCCAGCGCGGCGACGGCATCGGCGCGAACCGCCGGCTCGGTTCGGTTCAGCCGTGCCGCCTCGGCCAGCGCGTCGGCCGCTTCGGGCAGCCGCTGCTGCCTGGCGAGGGCGTTGCCGAGATTGCCCCATGCCCGCCAGTCCTGGGGCGCGGCGGCCATCACCGCGGACCAGGCGCGGACCGAAAGGTCGACCTTTCCGGCCAGATCGGCAGCTTCGGCGCGCGATTGCCATAAGGCGAGTGTTGCCGGGGAGGTCGGCGGCGGCGGCTCGGGAATCGCCAGCAGCTCCTCGACCCGGCCGGCATCGACCAGGGCGCGCGCAAGCATCACTTGGAAGGCCGGATTGCCGGGCTCCGCCTCGGCGGCGGCGCGCAGGTGATCGACACCGGCCTCCGGTTGGCCGAGCCGGCAGTGAATCAAGCCGAGCAGATGCTGCCACTGCGGCGACGGCGCCGAGCCGACGGCGTCCTCGGCGAGGGCGAGCGCACGATCGAGGTCGCCGCGCTGGAACGCCTCGGCTGCGTCCTTGAATTGGGCTCCGCCACTCATCGCTCCGCGCTATCGGCGGGCGGGCGGGCTGCGGTCAACTGGCGCTAGCTGCAGGTCGAGCTGCCGCCGTCGGGATGAAGCACCTGGCCGGTCATGTAACTCGCGTCCTCGCAGGCAAGGAACAGGAACGACGGCGCGACCTCGTTGGGCTGGCCGGGCCGGCCCATCGGCGTGTTCTTGCCGAAGTCCTTGATGTCCTCGGGCGGTTGGCCGCCGAACGGGTTGAGCGGAGTCCAGATTGGCCCGGGAGCGACCGCGTTCACCCGGATCCCGTCCTTGACCAGATTCTTGGCGAGGCTGCGGGTGAAAGCGGTGATCGCGCCCTTGCTCGAGCTGTAATCGAGCAGGTCTTCCGAGCCCTTGTACATCGTCACCGAGGTGCAGTTGATGATCGCCGAGCCTTGCTTCAGGTGCGGCCGCGCCGCCTGGGTGATGAAGAACATGCTGTAAATGTTGGTCTGGAAGGTCCGCTTCAGCTGCTCCTCGGTGATATCGCGAATGTCCTTGTCGGGATGCTGCTCGCCGGCGTTGTTGACGAGGATGTCGAGGCGGCCGAGCTGGTCGACCGTCTCCTGCACGGCGGCCTCGCAAAAGGCCTTGCTGCCGAGATCGCCGGCAATCGTCACTGCGCGGCGGCCTTCGTTTTCGACGATCGCTTCGGTCTTCTTCGCATCCTCATGCTCGCACAGATAGACGATCGAGACGTCGGCGCCCTCGCGGGCGAACAGGGCCGCGACCGCACCACGATCACCATCGCCCACCGGCTTTCGACGGTCGTCGAATCGGACGTCATCCTCGTGCTCGACGAAGGC
>CAMPJH010000061.1 GCA_946886845.1 uncultured Sphingomonas sp.
CTATTACGTCAATCTCGGCATCGGCATCCCGACGCTCGTCGCCAACAACATTCCCAAGGGCATGACGGTCACCCTGCAGAGCGAGAACGGGATGCTCGGAATCGGCCCGTTCCCCTATGACGACGAGGTCGACGCCGACCTGATCAACGCCGGCAAGCAGACGGTCAGCGAGCTGCCGGAAACCTCCTACTTCGACAGCGCCGCCAGCTTCGGCATGATCCGCGGCGGCCATATCGATCTCGCCGTGCTCGGGGCAATGGAGGTCAGCGAGAAGGGCGACATCGCCAACTGGATGATCCCCGGCAAGATGATCAAGGGCATGGGCGGGGCGATGGACCTGGTCGCAGGGGTCAAGAAGATCATCGTCGTCATGGAGCATGTGTCGAAGAACGGCGATCCCAAGTTCATCCCCGAATGCACGCTGCCGCTGACCGGCAAGAACGTCATCGACATGATCATCACCGACCTTTGCGTGTTCCATCGGCCGGACCATGACTCGCCGTTCAAGCTGATCGAACTGGCGCCCGGCGTGACCAAAGAGGAAGTCCGCGAGAAGACTTCGGCGAAGTACGTCGAATGAAGGCGTGGTCCGCGGTCCTGCTGGCGTTGCTGGCTGGCTGCGGCGCGCCCGAGCCGACCGTCATCGACGGCTCCTCGCCGCAAGCCTTCGAGCGCACCACCAAGCAGGCGCGGCGCGAGATTCCGGACGCCGACCGGCTGCTTTTCGACCGGGCGCTGCGCACCGTCGGCGGGCGTTGGCATTCGGCGCGTGACGCCGACCAGCTCGCGCGCGTAACCTTCGACGGAATGACCGGGGCGGACGTCGTCGCCGACCAAAAAATGCGCGAAACGGGGAGGCAGCAATGAAGAAAATCCTCGTCGGACTGATCGCCGCGGCGATTGGAGGCGCAGCGCCGGCCCAACCGCAGCAGGCGAACATCGAGCTCTGGCGGCTCGACTGCGGCGACTTCGTCATGAAGCGCTTCGGGGCCTGGTTTTCCGATACGTTCCAATATCCGGAAGGCGCGCGACCGCTGGTCGGCAGCTGCTACCTGATCCGCCACGGCGACCAATATATGCTGTGGGACACGGGGCTCAGCGACGCGCTGATCGGCAAGCCGGTCGATAATGAAGAGCAGACGATGTCGCTCAAGCGCTCGGTCGTCGACCAGCTGGCCGAGATCGGCGTCAAGCCGGAGCAAATTGCAATCGTCGGAATTAGTCACTTCCATGCCGACCATACCGGCCAGGCAGGGCATTTCACCAATGCCAAGCTGGTGATCGGGGATGGCGACTGGAGCGCGCTGAAGGCGAGCCAGCATCCCGGCCTCAAGGATCCCAAGCAACATCTCGCGCACTGGCTGAGCGGCGGCGGCAAGGTCGTCGCGGCCGGCGGCGACGTCGATATCTTCCACGACGGCCGGGTGATCATGCTGGCGATGCCGGGCCACACGCCGGGGCACAGGGCGCTGCTGGTCAAGCTCGCTTCGGGACCGGTGCTGCTGTCGGGCGACCAATATCATTTCACCGAGGCGGTCGCGAACCGCGGCGTGCCCTCGTTCAACATGGACCGCGCCGACACGCTCGCCTCGCACGACCGGTTCGAACGGATCGCCGCCAACCTCAAGGCCAGGGTCGTGATCCAGCACGAGCCAGCCGACGTCGCCAAGCTGTCGGCCTTTCCGCAGTCGGCGAAGTGAGCCGGGTTTCTGGCTAATAGATGCGCGAGGGGGCATTCACTCCGAAGCTGCTGACCGTCTTTCGGGAGGGTTATGGTGCCGGTGAGCTGAAGGCCGACCTGGTCGCGGGACTGACGGTCGCGATCATCGCCTTGCCGCTGGCGATGGCGCTTGGAATCGCCAGCGGCGCGAGCCCGCGCGAGGGGCTGGTGACGGCAATCGTCGCCGGCTTCCTGATTTCGGCGCTGGGCGGATCGCGGGTCCAGATCGGCGGGCCGACCGGCGCCTTCGTCGTCATCGTCGCCGGGGTGATCGCGGCGCACGGCATCAGCGGCCTGATCCTCGCCACGATCATCGCCGGGCTGATCCTGATCGTCGCCGGCTATACGGGCGTCGGTCGGCTGATGCGCTACGTGCCGATGCCGGTCGTCACCGGCTTCACCGCCGGGATCGCGGTGATCATCGCCTCGAGCCAGATCGGCGACTTCGTCGGTCTGAGCGCCGGCCGGGCACCCGCCGAGTTCATCGATCAATGGGGCGCTTATGCGGGCGCGATCGGCACGATCAACTGGATGGCGCTGGCGGTCGGCGCCGGCACTTTGGCAGTGATCATCGGGCTCAAGGGAATCGCTCCCAAGGCGCCCGGCTATTTGATCGCGATCGTTGCCGCGACCGCCGGCGCGGCGCTGCTCGACCTTCCCGTCGAAACTGTCGGCGACCGGTTCCAGTCGATGGCGACCGGGTTGCCCCTGCCGCGACTGCCGCAATTCTCGCTGCCGATGCTGCGGGAAGTGCTGCCCAGCGCCTTCGTCATTGCTTTTCTTGCGGGTATCGAAGCTTTGTTATCAGCAACTGTTGCCGATGGAATGACCGGCCGCCGCCACCGCTCGGGGCAGGAGCTGGTCGGAATGGGCGTGGCCAATATCGCCTCCGGATTCTTCGGCGGCCTGCCGGCGACCGGGGCTATCGCCCGCACCGCCACCAACATTCGCGCCGGGGCGAAGACGCCGATGGCGGGGATCTTCCACGCCCTGTTCCTGCTCGTCTTCACGCTGGTCGCGGGCCGGTGGCTGGCGCTGGTGCCGATGACCGCGCTCGCCGCCGTGCTGCTGATGGTCGCCTGGGGGATGAGCGAGTACGACCGCTTCGTCGCCTTGGTGCGCACCGATGCCGGCGAGCGCGGTCTGCTGATCCTGACCTTTCTGCTGACCGTGTTCGTCGACCTGACGGTCGCGATCGGAGTCGGCGTGACGCTCGCCGCGCTGCTGTTCATGATGCGGATGAGCGAGACCGCCGGCCTGGTCGCGGTCGACGTCGAGGAGGAGCCGGAGCTTCGCGACAAGCTACCCCCCGGTGTCGAGGTCCTCCGCTTCACAGGGCCGATCTTCTTCGGCGTCGCCAGCGAGATGCTCGAAGCGCTCAGGCGATCAGGAGAGCGGCCGCGAGCGATCGTGCTTCGGATGGAACAGGTCCCGTATATCGACGCGACCGGCGCCAATGCGCTTGCGACCTTCACCCGTCAGGCGAAGACCGCGGGAACCGAGGTGTGGCTGGCGGGGATGCAGGCCCAGCCGCGCGAGTTCCTCGCCAAGTTCGAGCCGCGCTTCGCCGGCGCCCGGCGCGCGTCGAGCTGGTCGGCGGCGCTGAAGCGGCTGGCGACATAGGCGCTTGCGCCGGGACTCGCGAAAGAGGAAGCTTGCCGGGGGAGGAGTGAAGCGATGAGCGCTGCTGCGAAGATTGCCCTGGTGGTCGCGGTTCTGATCGTCGGCTTCCTGTTTGCGCAAATGGCTTACGGCGGCGGCAGCTAAGCGTCGAGATGAGCGAGCTTCCGCATCCGGCCTCGGTCCTGGTCGCGCGGTGGCAGGGCCATCTCGCGCACGATCGCCGGCGCTCGCCGCACACGGTTCGAGCCTATGTCGGCACCGCCCACCGGCTGATCGAGTTTCTCGGCCAGTATCGCGGGGAGCTTGTCGAGCCGGCGGGGCTGATCGAGGTCAGCGCCGCCGACCTTCGCGCCTTTCTCGCGGCTCGGCGCAATTCGGGACTCGGCGCAGCATCGGCCGCGCGCGAGCTGTCGGGGGTTCGCGCCTTTCTTGGCTATGCCGCCGAGCAGCAGGGCAGGGCGCCGCAGGTGCCGCGAACCCGGGCGCCACGGCGGCCCAAGACCCTGCCGAGGCCTTCAGCGCCCGACGAGGTGGTGGCGTTGGCCGAAGATGCGGGCGCTTTCGCATCGGAACCGTGGATCGGCGCCCGCGACCTCGCCATCCTGCTGCTGCTCTACGGGTCCGGACTGCGGGTGTCGGAGGCGCTGTCGCTGACCGCGCGCGACCTGCCGATCGGCGAATCGATCCGGGTCACCGGCAAGAGGTCGAAGACTCGGATCGTGCCGGTCGTGCAGGCGGTACGCGAGGCGATCGCCGATTACGTGCGGCAATGCCCGTATCCGATCTCCGGCGACCTGCCGCTGTTCGTCGGCGCCCGCGGCGGGCCTTTGAGCGCCGACCTGGTGCGGCGTGCAGTGCGGGCGGCGCGGACCCGGTTGGGCTTGCCGCACACGCTGACTCCGCACGCGCTCCGCCACAGCTTCGCGACCCATTTGCTGGCGCGCGGCGCCGATTTGCGCTCGCTGCAGGAGCTGCTCGGCCACGCCAGCCTGTCGTCGACGCAAATCTATACGAAGGTCGACGCGGCGCACCTGCTCGACGTCTATCGGCACGCGCATCCGAGGGCATGAGGTAGCCGCGGCGCACCTCTAGTGGGGAAGCGAAGCACGCCGCGGCGCGACTCCTTGGCCCCGAATGTCTTAACCGGACCAAGCGCTTAGGTCCGAAGCGGAGCAGGTTTTTCAGCCGGCCTTGTGGGTCGCCAGCCGCCAGATAAATGCGAGCAGGATCACGACCAGGACGGTGTTGGCGACCGGCGCCAGGAACTGGTCGACCTGCTCGAAATCCGAACGCAGCCGGAAGCCGGCGGCGGCCAGCAACGCGGTCCAGGCTAAGGTGCCGAGCGTCGAGGCGATCAGGAAGCTTCGGAAGCGCATCTTCAGCAGGCCCGCTGGAATCGACACCAGCGAGCGGATAGTCGGGACCAGCCGGCCGAGCAGCACGAAAGCGATGCCGTGGCGTTCCATCCAGCCGTGAGCGCGCTCGACCTCGCGCCAGTTCACAGTCAGCCAGCGGCCGTGCTTCTGGACGATCGGCTTGAGGCGCTGGATGCCGATCGCGCGGGCGGCGAGGTACCAGAAGATGTTGCCGAGCATCGCCCCGGCCGTCCCCGACAGAATCACCAGCGACAGCTCGAGCTTGCCGTTGGCCGCCGTCACTCCGGCGACCGGCATGATGACTTCCGACGGGATTGGCGGGAACAAAGTTTCGAGGAACATCAGGAAGCCGACGCCGAGATAGCCCGATTGCTCGATCAGGCTGACGACCCAATTGCTCATCGGGCCGCGAGCCGGCGCTCGACCGCCTGCCAGAACATTCCAGGCGTGTCGGTTCCGTTCAGCGCATCGATGGCGACGATCCCGGTCGGCGAGGTAACGTTGATTTCGGTCAGCCATTGTCCGCCGATGACATCGAGCCCGATGAAAATGAGGCCGCGCTTCTTCGCCTCAGGGCCGATGACGGCGCAAATCTCTTCCTCGCGCACCGTCAACTCGGTCTTCGCCGCCTTGCCGCCGACGGCGAGGTTGGAGCGGATCTCGCCTTCGCCCGGAAGGCGGTTGATGGCGCCCGCCACCTCGCCGTCGATCAGGACGATGCGCTTGTCGCCCTCGGCGATCTCCGGGAGGAACTTCTGGATCACGTGTGGCTCGCGATAGGCGCCGTTGAACAGCTCCATCAGGGAAGCGAGGTTGCGGCCGTCGCCGCCGATCCGGAACACCGATCCGCCGGCAAAGCCGTGCAGCGGCTTGATGACGATCTCGCCGTGCTCGGCGAGGAACTTGCGGGTCAGTCCAAGCGACCGCGTGATCGCGGTCGGCGGCATGAACTGAGCGAAATCCAGCACCCAGATTTTCTCCGGCGCGTCGCGGACGCTGGCCGGATCGTTGATCACCAGGGTTTCGCTTTCGATCCGCTCGAGCAGGTGGGTGGCGGTGATGTAGCCGAGGTCGAACGGCGGGTCCTGGCGCATCAAAACGACGTCGATATCGCGGCCGAGGTCGAGGATTTCGGGCTCGCCGAAGCGGTAATGATCGCCGGCAACCGGCTGGACGGTAACCGGCCGGGCCATCGTCCACAGGCGGCCCTCGGCGTAGCTCAGGTCCTCGGGCGCATAGTGGTAGAGGGAATGGCCGAGCTGCTGCCCCTTTAGCATCAACGCGAAGGTGGAATCGCCGGCGATGTTGATCCGCTCCAGCGGGTCCATCTGAACGGCGACGCGAAGCGGCATTTACGGGCGCCTAAGCGAGGCCGCGGATTTTGTCACCCTTGCCAGACGTCGGGCAGGTGGCGCGGCAGCCGGCGCGGGACGATGAACAAGGCGTCGATCCGGACATCGTCGCCGGCGCGCATGTAGCGCGGCGCCAGCCGCTCGGCGGCGACCGCGACCCGGCGCAGCCGGTAGCGGTCGAGCGAGAAGGCGGCGGCGTCGACGCTCGAACGAGCCTTGACCTCGACGAACGCCAGGACCCGGCCGCGGCGGGCGACGATATCGACCTCGCCGCCCGGAACCCGCGCCCGCCGGGCGAGGATTCGCCAACCGCTGAGACGAAGCCACCAGGCGGCAATGGTCTCGGCGCCGCGGCCGCGTTTCTCCGCCCGCTGGCGCTTCATCGCCGCGAAAGCTCGAGCGCGCGCGCGTAAGCGCGCTTGCGCGGGATGTTCAGTCGTTCGGCGACTTCTGCAGCGGCGCGGGATGGCGCCAAAGTGGCCATCGCCCGCGGCAGGTGCGACTACCCCCCAAAGTCGCTGACCCCGTATTCTTGGACCCGCGGGCCGTCGCCGCCCACGATCTCGCCTTTCGGAATCGTGTCGGCATAGCGGGCGGCCAGGTCGGGCAGAGTTCCGGTGACGCACTCCTCGTGCAGCTTGGTGAGCTCGCGGGCCACGGCAGCGTCGCGCCGGCCAAGCTGGGTCGCCAGCGCCAGTAGTGCGTCGCCGAGCCGCGACCCGCTCTCGTAGAAAACCAGCGTTGCCCGCACGTCCGCGATCTCGGCTATCGCGTCGGCACGCGCCTTGGCCTTGGCGGGCAGGAAGCCGAGAAAAAGGAAGCGGTCGGTCGGCAAACCGGCCAAAGTGAGGGCGGCGATCGCGGCGCAGGGACCGGGAACGGTGTGAATCTGGTGCCCGGCCTCGCGCGCCGCGCGGACCAGTTTGTAGCCGGGGTCGGAGATCAGCGGCGTGCCGGCATCGCTGACCAAGGCAATCGCTTCATTGCCGAGGCGCTCGACATATTGGGCGCGGTCGGCATCGGTCGAATGATCGTCGTAGCGCCGCATCGGCACCCTCGCGCCGGCATGGGCGAGCAGCCGGGCGGTGACGCGTGTGTCCTCGACCAGGACCAGGGCCGCGTTGCGAAGCGTTTCGGCGGCGCGTGGCGACAAGTCGCCAAGGTTCCCGATCGGCGTGGCGACGACGTAAAGTCCGGGCTCCATCGACCGATCATCAGCGATCGCGCCGCAGCCCGCAAGCGGCCCGAAAAATCGCCTGCTTCCAATGTGCTGCGAAAAGAGTCATTGTGCGGAACGATCAGTTTCCGGGGGAGGAGCCTGATGATAGCCTTGGTGATCGCGGCTGCGATGATGGTGCAGGTCGGCTCGGCCGACCGCACGGCCTACCGGACCTGCCTGAGCGATGCGGTGACAAGCGCCAAGGGCGCGAACGTCGCGGTCGACGGCTTCAAGGATTATGCTCGCAAAACCTGTGCGGCGGTCGAAGACGGTTTCAAGTCGAAGCTGGTGTCGTTCAACGTCAAAAACGGCATGTCGAAGAAGACCGCCGCCGAGGACGCGGAAGTGCAGCTCGACGATTATCTCTACACGGCCGAGGAAAAGTACCGCTATTCGTTCGATCAGCCGAACTAGAGGTCAGGCCGCGACTTCGGCTAGGATCCGGTCGAGCACCAGCCGCCCCGCGGGCGTGACGGCGATCTTCCCATCCGATCGGTCGAGATGGCCGCTTTCGACCAGCCGATCGACGCACCCCCAGTCGACGACGGGAACACCGAACCGCTTCTGAAGCGCGGCAGCGTCGATCCCGTCGCTGAGTCGCAAGCCCATCACCAGCGCCTCGTCGGCCGCTTCGCTCGGCGCTAGCGTGGCTTCCTCGACGATCGCGTGGCCGTTGCGATCGAGGGCCGACAGGAAATTCTCCGGCTTGCGGTGCCGCACCGTGCGCGCGCCGAGGCGGCGGCCATGCGCGCCCGGGCCGACGCCGGCATAATCGCCGTAACGCCAGTAAGTGAGGTTGTGGCGGCTCTCGGCGCCCACAGCGGCGTGGTTGCTGATTTCATAGGCCGGAAGCCCCGCCGCGGACGTCACGGCGTCGGTCAGCTCGTAAAGCATTGCGGCGGCCTCGGCGTCGAGCAGCTCGAGCGTTCCCGCCGCGGCCATCGCCGCGAAGCGCGTCCCCGGCTCGATGGTTAGCTGGTAAAGCGACAGATGGGTCGTGCCGAGCGACAGAGCCCGCTCAAGCGCGGCCGACCAGCGCGCTTCATTGTCGCCCGGCAGCGCGTAGATCAGGTCGAAGCTGACTCTCGGAAAGCGTTTTTGGGCGATATCCAGCGCCGCCAGCCCTTCATTTGCCGAATGGGCGCGGCCGAGGAAGCGCAGCGCCGCGTCGTCGAAGCTCTGGAGTCCGAGAGAAAGGCGATTGACCCCGGCGTCGGCGAGATCGGCGAAACGCGCCGCCTCGACGCTATTGGGATTGGCCTCGAGCGTGATCTCGATGTCGTCCGCGGCCGGCCAATATTGGCGTGCAGCTTCGATCAAGGCGGCGACCGTCGCCGGCTCCATTAGCGACGGCGTGCCGCCGCCGAAGAAGATCGAGGTTAGCCGGCGGCCGGGCAGCAACCGCGCTTCGTGCGCGAGGTCGGCGAGCAAAGCGGCGCGCCACTTGTCCTGGTCGACCTCGGCGCGGACGTGGCTGTTGAAGTCGCAATAGGGGCATTTGGAGACGCAGAACGGCCAGTGGACGT
>CAMPJH010000062.1 GCA_946886845.1 uncultured Sphingomonas sp.
GTTGGTCCGGCGGGGATGGGCATGATCGGTGGCGTTGTTGGGGTTGTGCTGCGGTTTGGCTAGCGTCACGCTCGCGTCCTTGGCGGTAAGGATCTCCCGCGGGCCGAACAGCTCGGATTCCTCGAAGCCGTCGGTCGCCATGATCAGTATCTTCGCGTCGGAAATTCTTGGCACTCGCGATCTCCCTTCAGCCTTCAGGAACCCGCCCGCCCCGCCGCTCGCTTAGCCGACCAATGTCGAACGACAAGCAACGCCTGCGTCACAGCAGCGATAGCGAGCCGGGGTTCACGCGCAACCGCGTCGGCCGGCACTGGGCGTATTTCGACCCTGACGGAGAACGGGTCACCGATCGCGAGACGATCGAGCGGCTGAACGCCATCGGCCTGCCGCCAGCCTATACCGACGCATGGTTCTGCACGGATTCGAACGGCCATTTGCAGGCGACCGGAATCGATGCGCGCGGCCGCAAGCAATATCGCTATCACCCGGCCTTCCGGGCGCGCGCCGACAAGAGAAAATTCTCCGAGCTTCTCGAATTCGGCCACGCCCTGAGCAAGCTTCGTGCTCGGGTCGACAAGGACCTCGCCGGGCCGGCGCTGTCGCGAGAGAAAGTGCTCGCGGCGGTGGTCCGGCTCCTCGACACCGAATATCTGCGGGTTGGCAGCGAGAGATACGCCAAGGAGAACAGGAGCTTCGGGGCAACCACCCTGCTCGGCCGACACGTCACCAGCGACGGCGGTAAGGTCAGGATGCGGTTCAACGCCAAGGGCGGAAAAACCCGCGAAGTGACCATCACCGACCGCCGACTCGGCCGGATTGTCCGCCGCTGCGCGGAATTGCCCGGCCAAATGCTCTTCCAATACATTAATGGCGAAGGCGTCCCGCACCCGGTCACCTCAGCCGAGGTCAATGCCTACATCGGCGAGGCGAGCGGCGGCGACTTCACCGCCAAGCATTTCCGTACCTGGTGGGCGAGTGTGATTGCGTTCGGAACGATGCTCGACGCCGACGAGGCCCGGCGAATGAGCGTCGACACGATTGTCGAGCCGGCCGCCGAAGCTCTTGGCAACACCGTGGCGATTAGCCGTAAGTCCTATGTCCATCCGGCATTGATCGAGGCGGTCAAGGACAGCCCGCGCGATCCCCTCGGCGGGCTCGATCCGCCGCGCGAGCGCAAGTGGCTGTCCTCGACCGAGGTCGGGTTCCTCGACTTCCTGGCGAAGAGCAAGCGCCGCCGAACCCGGCGCTCGGCTTGATTTCACTGGCGTTGAACGGCCATGAGCGGCGCCATGGATGAGCGCATTACCTGGCCCGCCCGCGCAGCCGACTGGGTCGCGCAGAATTCGACCGAGCTGCTGATCGGCTCGGGAGCGGCGTTGGTCGCGGTCGCGGTCATGCTGTTGCTTCGCCAGGCCGGCAGCCGAATCACGGCCGGCGATCCCTCCTGCCGGACGTGGAAATCGGTGATCGGCCGAGTCCTCGCCAAGACCAGCCTCGCCTTCATCGTAATTGTCGCGCTGGACGTCCTTGTGAACTTCACCGCGCCTCCCCGCGAAATCGCCCGGCCAGTCGACATCGCTTTCATCATCGCCGCCGCACTTCAGGCCGCGATCTGGGGCCGCGAGCTGATCATGGGAATCCTCTCGCACCAGGCCGGCGACGAGATGGGCGAAACCGCGCTCGACAATGCCCGGGCGGTAATCCGGGTGCTGGTCTCCGTCGCCCTGTTCGCAATCGCCGCGGTCGTCATCCTCGACAATCTCGGCGCCAACGTCACCGCGCTCATCGCCGGCCTCGGCATCGGCGGGATCGCCATCGGCCTCGCTGCCCAGGGCATCTTCGCCGATTTGTTCGCCGCGCTTTCCATCCTGTTCGACAAGCCGTTCCGCCGCGGCGAGGTGATCAGCTACGGGACCAGCGTCGGGACGGTCGAGAAGATCGGCCTGAAGACGACCCGGATCCGGTCGCTGAGCGGCGAGCATCTGGTGATGGCGAACACCAAGCTGCTCGAGCAGGAGATCCGCAACCTCGCTTTGGGCGCGACCCGCCGAACCACCCTTACCTTCGGCGTCGTCTACCACACCGGCCCCGACAAGCTCGACCGGCTGCGCGAGATCGGCAAGGAGGCGGTCAAGGCGCACAAGGGCTGCGGCTTCGTCCGCTGCGCGATGACCGGCTTCGGCCCGTCGAGCCTCGATCATGAGCTGGTGTTCGACACGGCGAGCGTCGATCCCAACGTCATCGCCGCCAACCGCACCGCGGTGATGATGTCGGTCATCCGGGCGTTCGCCGCTGAGGGGATCGAGTTCGCTTACCCGACCCAGACGACCTACACCGCGGCGCCCGACGGCACGCTGGTAATGCCCTACGCGACCCCGCCGGCGCGCGCCTGACAGACGTGCCGGTCGCCGATCTCGACGAAATCCGATCGCGGGTCGGCAAGGAAGTCGGAGTGTCCGGCTGGCTGGTGATCGACCAGGCGCGGATCGGCGCCTTCGCCGAGGCGACAGAGGACCGCCAGTTCATCCATGTCGATCCCGATGCGGCGGCGCAGACGCCGTTTGGAGGAACCATTGCTCACGGCTTCCTGACCCTGTCGCTGCTGTCGCGGATGGCGGCCGAAGCCATTCTCGTCCCGCCGACCGCCAAGATGATCGTCAATTACGGCCTCGACCGGGTCCGCTTCCTGGCGCCGGTCAAATCTGGCAAGCGCGTTCGCGGCCGCTTCACCCTCGAATCGATCGACCAAAAGGCCGGCGGGCAGCTGCTGTTGCGGCACCTTGTCACGGTCGAGATCGAAGGGGAAGACAAGCCGGCGCTTTCGGCGCAATGGCTGGCCCTGCTGTTCACTTGAGGAGATTGGAATGCCCCGCGACGCCGTGATTGTTTCCACCGCCAGGACGCCGATCGGCAAGGCCTATCGCGGCGCGTTCAACATGACGCCCTCGCCGACGCTCGCCGCTTATCCGATCCGGGCCGCGGTCGAACGGGCCAAGGTCGATCCGGTCGAAATCGACGACGTCATCGTCGGTGCCGCGCTGCAACAGGGCGTGCAGACGACGATCGGCCGCACCGCCGCGCTCCGCGCCGGCCTGCCGGTGACCGTCGCCGGAATGTCAATCGACCGCCAGTGCGCATCGGGGCTGATGGCCATCGCCACCGGCGCCAAGCAGATCATCGTCGACCGGATGGATGTCATCGTCGCCGGTGGAGTCGAATCCATCTCGCTGGTGCAGACCGGGGACATGCGTCTGGGTCCCGACCCCGAGCTGCTGTCGATGCACAACGGTGTCTACATGCCGATGATCGACACCGCCGAGGTCGTCGGCGAGCGTTACGGAATCCCGCGCGAGCGCTGCGACGATTATGCGCTGCGCTCGCAGCAGCGCACCGCGGCGGCCCAGGCCGAAGGCCGTTTCGACGACGAGATCATTGCCGTCACCACCAAAATGCAGCTCAAGGACAAGGCGACCGGCGAAGTCTCCGTCGCCGAGGTCACGATCGACCGTGACGAAGGCAATCGGCCGAGCACGACCCTCGAGGGCCTCGCCCAGCTCGAGCCGGTGCGCGGCCCTGGCAAGCAGATCACCGCCGGCAATGCCAGCCAGCTCAGCGACGGCGCGTCGGCCTGCGTGATCATGGAGGGCGAGCTGGCGGCCAAGCGCGGGCTCGAGCCGCTCGGCCGCTACGTCGGCATGGCGGTCGCCGGCACCGAGCCCGACGAGATGGGCATCGGCCCAGTGTTCGCGGTCCCCAAGTTGCTCAAGCGCTTCGATCTGACCGTCGACGATATCGGCCTGTGGGAGCTGAACGAGGCGTTCGCCGTCCAGGTGCTCTACTGCCAGGAAAAGCTCGGCATCCCCGACGACCGGCTGAACGTCGACGGCGGGGCAATCTCGATCGGCCACCCCTATGGGATGTCCGGCGCCCGCCTCGTCGGCCACGCGCTGATCGAGGGCAAGCGGCGCGGCGTCAAGAACGTCGTCGTCACCATGTGCGTCGGCGGCGGCATGGGCGCCGCCGGCCTGTTCGAGGTGCTGTAGTTGGCGGCTGCAAGCGCCGCCCCGCAACTGGGGCTCAAGGCCAACCTGCCGCAATTCTCGCTGCTGGTCCTGGTCAACGCCTTCGTCGGCGGGATGGTCGGGATCGAGCGCAGCATCCTGCCGGCGCTGGCCGAAACCGAGTTCGGGCTCCCCGAGCGCACCGCCATCCTGTCGTTCATCGCCGTGTTCGGGATCACCAAGGCGATCTCCAACTATCTCGCCGGCCGCCTCGGCGATCGCTGGGGCCGCAAGCCGGTCCTGGTCGCCGGCTGGATCCTCGCCGCGCCCGTCCCCTTCCTGCTGATGTGGGCGCCGAGCTGGGGCTGGGTGATCGTCGCCAACATCTTTCTCGGGGTCAGCCAGGGCCTGACCTGGTCGACCGCGGTGATCATGAAGATCGACCTCGCCGGGCCGAAGAGCCGCGGCACGGCGATGGGGTTGAACGAGTTTGCCGGCTATTTCGCGGTGGCGATCGCCGCCTGGGCCACCGGCTATCTCGCCGCCACCTACGGCCTCCGGCCCGAGCCTTTCTATCTCGGAGTCGCCTTCGTCGCCTGCGGGCTGCTGTTGTCGGCATTCGTCGTCCGCGAGACCCATGGCCACGCCCATCACGAGGGCACCCTTGCCGACGGCGGCGAAGCGCGGGTCCACGTCAGCCAGCGCGAAGTCTTCATTCGAACCACCTGGCGGGACCGCAACCTCTCGTCGGCGACCCAGGCGGGGCTGGTCAACAACCTCAACGACGGGCTCGCCTGGGGTCTGTTCCCCTTGATCTTCGCCGCCGCCGGAATGGGCCTCGCCACGATCGGCGTGCTGGCGGCGATCTATCCCGCCGTCTGGGGCGCGAGCCAGCTCATCACCGGCGCGCTGTCGGACAAGGTCGGCCGCAAATGGCTGATCGCCGCCGGCATGTGGGTCCAGGCGGTCGGCATCGCCGTCACCGCTTTTTCCTCGGCCTTCTTCGGCTTCGCGTCCGGCGCGGTGCTGCTCGGGATCGGAACGGCGATGGTCTATCCGACCTTGCTGGCGGCGATCGGCGACGTCGCCCACCCGTCGTGGCGCGGCTCGGCGATCGGCGTCTACCGGCTGTGGCGCGATTCCGGCTACGCGTTCGGGGCGGTCATCGCCGGCGTCGTCGCGGATACTTTCGGGCTCCAGTCCGCCGCCCTCGTCGTCGCCGCGCTGACGCTCGCTTCTGGCCTGATTGTCGCGGTCAGGATGTCGGAGACCCTGAAGCGCCACCAGTGAACCCTAATAGCCTCCAGCCGGTTTAACTCGAAAAGCAGAGAGGCCCTTCAAATGCCCGAATCCAATTGCCCGCTCCTCGAACGCATCGCCCGGGTCCTCGCCGCCGCCGAGCTCAGCAGCAACGCCGAGGGCGACGATCCGTCGGCCGGCCCGGAAGTCGACCGTGCCTGGCGCGACTATCTCGACCAGGCGCAGGCTGTGCTGCACACGATGCGCGAGCCCGACGAGGCGATGGCCGCGGTCGGCGACACCGCCATGTGGCGCAACATGGTCGAGGCCGCGATCGCCCAGCGGATGGATTAGCTCGGCAGTTCATGGCCCGGCACTCCCCGACCTGGACTCTCGTCATGTCCATTGCCGCTTCGTCGCTGTCGTTCATCGACGGCTCGATCCTCAACGTCGCTTTGCCCGCGATCCGCGCCGGCACCGGCGCCAGCGCCGCCGAGGTCCAGTGGGTGGTCAACATCTACACCCTGCCGCTCGCCGCTTTGATCCTGCTCGGCGGAGCACTCGGCGACCATCAAGGGCGGCGGCGCTGGCTGGTGATTGGCACCGGGCTGTTCGGCGTCGGATCGCTCGCCTGCGCGCTGAGCGGGTCGCTCGTACCTTTGCTGGTCGGACGCGCCCTTCAGGGGCTCGGCGCCGGGCTCCTCCTGCCCAACAGCCTCGCTTTGCTCAACGGCGTCTACAAGGGCGAGGCGCGCGGCAGCGCGATCGGCACCTGGGCGGCGGCAGGGGCGATCGCCGCCGCCATCGCCCCTTTGCTCGGCGGCTGGCTGGTCGACAATGTCGGCTGGCAGAGCATCTTCTACATCAACTTGCCGTTCGTGGCCGCTGCCATCCTCATCGCTTTGACCCGCGTCGAGGAAGTCACGGAGCCCGAAAAGGCCCGCCTCGACCTGGTCGGCGCGGCGCTGGTCACCCTCGGCCTTGGCGCCGCAACCTACGGCCTGACACTGTGGTCCCAGGAGTTCGTCCTGACCCTTCCGGCGGCCGGTGCGATCGCCGCGGGCGTCGTACTGCTCGTCGCTTTCCTGCTCTACGAGCGCCGCCTCGGCGGTAAGGCGATGATCCCGCTGACCCTGTTCGCCGACAACCGCTGCTTTTCGGCGCTCAACGCGATGACCTTCCTGCTCTACGGCGCGTTCGGCGGCGCTTTGCTCCTGATCCCCTACGTGCTGATCGAAGCCGGTGGCTATTCGCCGATTGAGGCCGGGCTGTCGCTGCTGCCGCTGTCGATCATGCTCGGCGCCGGCTCGTCTTTCATGGGCAAGCTCGCCGTCCGTCTCGGCCCGCGCCTGCCGCTGACCATCGGGCCGATCGTCGTCGGTCTCGGCATGCTCCTCGCCACCCGAATCGCGGCCGACCAGAGCTACTGGACCCACGCCTTCCCCGGCATCCTCGTCATGTCGATCGGCATGACGCTGGCGGTCGCGCCGCTGACCAGCACCGTGCTCGCCTCGGTCGACAAGCACCAGACCGGCCTCGCGTCCGGCTTCAACAGCGCCGTTGCCCGCATCGGCGGGCTGATCGCGGTCGCTTTGCTTGGTGCGGTGCTTGCCGGCAGCGGCAAGGCGATGCTGGAGCCATTCACCACCGCGCTCATCATCATGGGGATCGTCGCTGCGCTTGGTGGCCCGATCGCCTGGTTCGGCCTTTCGGGACGATGGCAGCGCTCGAAGCCCGCCGCCGCCTGAGCCTCAATCGTGTTTGGCGATCCAGTCGTCGACCACCGGCGCGATCCTCTCGCGCCACTTGCGGCCGTTGAAGATGCCGTAATGGCCGACGTCCTCGGCCATGAAATACTTGCGCTTCGACGCCGCCAGCTTCGGCGCCAGGTCGAGCGCGGCGCGGGTCTGGCCGAGCCCGGAAATATCGTCGCGCTCGCCTTCGATCGCCAGCAGCGCAGTGTCGGCGATCGCCTTCGGGTCGACCTTGCGGCCGCGGTGCATCAGCCTGCCTTTCGGCAGCAAATGGCGCTGGAAGACGACGTCGACGGTCTGCAGATAGAATTCGGCGGTCATGTCGCAGACCGAGCGATATTCGTCGTAGAATGCGCGGCTCGCCTCGGCGCTTTCGTCGTCGCCGACGACCAGATGCTTGAACATCTCCCAATGGCTGGTGAGATGGTCGCCAAGGTTCATCGCCATGAACCCGGCCAACTGCAGGAAGCCGGGATACACTTTGCGCCCCGACGCCGGGTAGATCGCCGGAACGGTGGCGACGACATTGTTCTTGAACCAGCTCAGCGGCCGTTGGGTGGCGAGCGTGTTGATCGCCGTCGGCGCCTTGCGGGTGTCGACCGGGCCGCCCATCATCGTCAGCGTCTTCGGCCGGTACCGATGCTTGTCTGCGTTCATCAGCGCCGTCGCCGCGAAGGCGGGAACCGAAGGCTGGCAAACCGCGAGCATGTGCGGCCGTTCGCCGGTCCGCTCGCCGATCACTTCCAGGAACTCGATCAGGTAATCGATATAATCGTCGAGATCGAAGGAGCCGTCGCTCGCCGGCACCAGCTTCGCGTCGCGCCAGTCGGTGATGTAGACGTCATGGCCCGGAAGCATCCGCTCGACCGTGCCGCGCAGAAGCGTCGCATAATGGCCCGACATCGGCGCGACGATCAGCAACCGCGGCCCACTCTCGACGCCGGCGCGAACGAAGCGCTTGAGCTGCCCGAACGGCTTGCGCAGCACGACTTCCTCGCGGACGGCGACCTCCTCCCCGTCGACCATCGTCGATTTGAGTCCGAACTCCGGTTTCCCGCGCGGCGCCGAAGCATGGGAGAAAACCTCGAGGCTGGCCGCGATCAGCGGGCTGGCGGAGGCATAGGACCACGGATTTGCGGGATTGCTGAGCCATCCGGCCCCCATCCCCGCCAGCTTGCTGGCTCCGGCGAGGAAGGAGCGCTGCACTTCATAAGCGTCGTAAAGCATCCGTTGCCGATGTGGCGGTTAATTCGCACCTGCGCAAGCTGATGCTGCAGCGCAACGAACCGCACCTGTGGACAACTGCCCATATTCGCTTTCGGCCCGTTGCCGACATTAGTAAATTCTAGACATTTACCGCTTCATGAACCGCTCCCGTGGAGAGGCTTCAAACTCAATCGATGCCGTGGCGGTTGTACGCGGCGATCGTCGTGCTGCTATTACTGGTTATGGTCCAACGAGGACCCCTCATGCCGGGCGCCGGCCTCAACTGGGAAGGGGCGCAAGCCGCCTATTGGTCGCTCGCCCCCATCGGCCTCGTTGGCTATGCTTACGGATTCCGCATTCTCTCGCAGACCTTCTGGCGAGTCTATGCGCTGATTTTCACCGCCGACATCACAATCAGAGCCATGGCGAAGGTCGGCTGGGTGCCGCTCGCGCGGTTGCTTGGCTTCCCGGAGGAGAGCCGCCACGGCACATTCACCATTATACTCGGTCTTGGCCTCATCGCCGCCACATGCCTTGCTTTGCTGCGCTATGGCGGCTGGCTCAAAGCGCCAGCGCGAGTCTCGTCGACAGTCCGCAGTTCGCCGATTGTAGAG
>CAMPJH010000063.1 GCA_946886845.1 uncultured Sphingomonas sp.
CCGTCCGACGCTGTCGGCTTCCGAGGAGCGCGTGAGCGCCTTCTGAGAGAAGCGACTCGCGCGCCCGCTGACACGGACGAGAGGAGAGTCGCATGCCCCAGAACAGATCGAACGGCACTCGAGCAATCGCGCTGGTCGGACCGGCCGGCGCGGGAAAGACCAGCGTTGCCGAAGCGATCATCTTCGCGGCCGGCGCGACCGACCGCCACGGCTCGGTCGCCAGCAAGACGAGCATCGGCGACAGCAGCTCCGAAGCACGAGCGCGCGGCGGCTCGACCGAGCTCAACCTCTACAATTTCGACTATCTCGACGATCATTTCGCGCTGATCGACTGCCCCGGATCGGTCGGCTTCGCCGCCGACGGTGCCCGCGCGATCGCGGTCGCGGATCTGGCCATCGTCGTCGTCGACCCCGACCCGGCTCGAGCCCCGCTCGCCGCGCCGGCGCTTCGAACCCTCGACGAGCTCGGCATCCCCCACATCATCTTCGTCAACCGCATCGACCAGGCGCATGGCCGGATTCGCGACCTCCTCTCCGCGCTCCAGCCGACCAGCGTCTCCCCGCTGATCGCCCGCCAGATTCCGATCCGCGACGGCGACAAGGTCACCGGCTTCGTCGACTTGGCGCTCGAACGCGCGTTCCATTACAACGGCAAGGACAGCGAGCAGATCGACATCCCGGGCGAAATCCAGGAACGTGAGCAGCAAGCGCGCAACCAGATGCTCGAGCAGCTGGCCGACCATGACGACGAACTTCTCGAGCAGCTGCTGATGGACCAGGCTCCAACCCAGGAGCGGATATTGTCGGACCTCGCCCGCGAGACCGGCGAAAGCCTCGGCGTCCCGGTCCTGTTCGGCTCGGCCGACAGCGGCTGGGGAATCGGCCGATTGCTGAAAGCGCTTCGGCACGAAACGCCGGAACCGCAAAGCACCGCCCGGCGGCTCGAAGTCGGGGACCCCGCGCTTTACATATTCAAGATCAGCAATGGCGGATCGGTCGGACGGCTGGCGCTCGCCCGCGCGCTCGGCGGGCCGGTCGGCGAAGGCTCCGATCTCAAGGCCGCCAGCGGAGAGACTGCACGCCTGGGTGCGCTGTTCAGGGTCCAGGGCGAAAAGACCCAAAAGGTCGGCGAAGCGGTCGATGGCGATGTCGTCGCCGTCGCCAAGGTCGACGCCGTCAAAGGTGGCGAGTGGCTCAGCTGCGGGAAGCCGCCGCCGCCAGTCGAGGTCGGCTATCCGCCGCGCAATTGCGCGATTGCGATCGAGCCCGCCGACCGCAAGGACGACGTCAAATTGTCCGGCGCCCTGCATCGGCTGCTCGAGGAAGATCCGTCGCTGGTGCTCGAACAGGACGAGGAAGTGCATGAGATGCGGCTTCGCGGAATCAACGACGAGCATCTCAACACCGTCTTGGCGCGGCTCAAGCGCCGCTACGGAGTCGAGGTGAAGTCGCGGGCGCCGACGATTGGCTATCGCGAATCGATTCGCCGTTCGGTCAGGCAGAAGGGCCGCCACAAGAAGCAGTCGGGTGGCCATGGCCAGTTCGGCGATGTCATCATCGAAGTGAAGCCGCTGCCGCGCGGCTCCGGCTTCCAGTTCAAGGAATCAATCACCGGCGGGGCTATCCCCAAGCAGTGGATTCCGGCCGTCGAGGAAGGCGTCGCGGAAGCGATGAAAAAGGGCCCGCTCGGCTTCACGGTGGTCGACGTCGCGGTAACGCTAGTCGACGGAAGCTATCACAGCGTCGACAGCTCGGAGCTTGCGTTCCGCCTCGCCGGTCGCCTGGCGATGGCGGAGGCGCTGACCGCGGCCGGGCCGCATCTGCTCGAGCCGATGCACAAAGTGACTGTCGTCTGCCCGTCGAGCGCGACCAGCCGGGTGACCTCGGCGGTCGCCAGCCGCCGCGGCCAGATGCTCGGCATGGCGCCGCGCAGCGGCTGGACCGGATGGGACCGGATCGACGCGGTCATTCCCGAAGCGGAGCTGAGCGGGCTCGAGGCCGAGCTGCGCTCGCAAAGCCACGGCCTGGCGAGCTACGAAGCGGAGTTCGACCATCTCGCGGAGATCAACGGGCCGCTGGCCGACAAGGTGGTCCAGCAAAGCGTGCCCGAACCTGCATAGCCGCTGGCGCGGGCGTTAAAGTTCCGCTTAAGCGCGCGCATGCGCCATTGGTTCAAAGACCAGCACATGCGTTCGCTGCTGAAGAACAGCAGCTATCTCGGCGCCTCGCGGATCGTCGCCGCGATTGCGTCGGTGGCGACCCTCGCCTTCACCGGCCGGGCGCTGGGAGTCACGCTGTTCGGCCTGCTGATCCTGATCCACAGCTATGCGCAGGCGGCCTCCAGCCTCAGCAAGTTCCAGTCCTGGCAGGTGATCGTCCGCTACGGCGGCCAGGGCCTCGCCGCCGGACGGCCCGAGGACTTCAAGGTAGCGACCGGGTTCGCGCTCGGCCTCGATATCCTGAGCGGGATCGTCGGGATGGTGCTGGCGATGGCGATCCTGCCGCTGATAGGCCCCTGGTTCGGCATACCCGACCGCTACATCACCTTGGCGATGGCCTATTGCCTGGTCATCCCGACGATGCAGGCGATGACCCCAGGCGGGGTGCTCCGGACCCTCGACCGCTTCGACCTGCAGAGCTGGGCAGGTATCACTTATCCGATCGCCCGGATGATCCTCGCCGGCATCGCCTTCGCCGCCGATGCGCCATTTGAAGCCTATGTTGCAATCTGGTTCGCGACCGATCTTGGCGGCGATTTGTACCTGTGGTGGCTCACGCACCGCGAGCTCAAGCGCCATAAGATGGTCGATGCGTTGCGCCCGACCCTGAAGCCGCATCCGCTGAAGGGTGCATGGCGGTTCGCCATTCAGGTCAACCTGACCTCCAGCCTGACAGCCGCGTGGGGGCCGATTGCGCGGCTGCTGGTCGGCGGCTTGCTCGGGCCGGCGGCGGCCGGCTTCTACAACATCGCCTCGACTCTGGCCGATGCCGCGCAAAAGCCGACCGACCTGCTCGCCCGCGCTTTCTATCCCGAAGTGATGCGGATGGACGTCAAGACCAGGCGGCCGTGGAAGCTGATGATCCGCGGCGCGGTGCTGGCGGCGATGTTCGGTGTGTTTGCCGTACTGATCGTCATCGTCGCAGGCGGCCCGCTGATCCGCCTGATCTTCGGCGATCAGTTCAATCCCGCTTATCCGGTGCTCGTCATCCTAGTCTTCGCGCCGCTGCTTGGGATGATTTCCTTCCCGCTGACGCCGATGCTCTACGCGCTTCATCGCGACCAGGCGCCGCTCAACGCCAGGATTGCCGGAACCCTCGTCTATTTCGCGATCGTCGCACCATTGGCGTGGCGGTTCGGGCTGACCGGAGCGGCAGCCGCCTTCGTCATCGGCATGGCGGTCATGGTCGCGGTGCTGGTCGGATTGCTGTGGCGCGAATATCTGCGGGTCCGGCCCGCATGACTCACCGGCGGATTTGGGTGATCCCCGGCAACCGGCCCGGCGACGACGCGCAGGTCTATGCGCTCGCCGAGGAGCTCGGGCTGCCGTTCGAGACCCGCAAGCTGGTGTTCAACTGGCGCTTCTGGCTGAGCGGCAAATATATGGGCGCCAGCCCGGTTTCGGTCGACCGGGAGATCCGCGACCGGACGCTGGTCCCGCCCTGGCCCGACCTCATCATCATGGTCGGCCGCCGAGCGGTCCCGATCGCGCGCTGGGTCCAGCAGCAGAACGGCGAACGGACGCGGCTCGTCTATGTCGGCCACCCCCGCGTGTCCCCCGAGCTGTTCGACCTGGTCTACACGACTAGGCAATATCTGACCCCGGAGGGCGCCTCGATCCGCCTGCAGCCGGTGGCGATGAGCCGCTACCGGGAAAAGCCCCGGCCGAGCGACGAAGAGCGCTGGTGGCTCAATTCCCTGCCGCGGCCACACCTGCTGCTGATGCTCGGCGGCGAAACCCGCCACTGGACGATGCGGCCGCACGCCATCGCCGGCCAGGCGGCCAAGCTGGCGTTGCGCGCACAGCGTACCGGCGGATCGCTGATCGTCGTTCGAAGCGCGCGAACCACCGACGAAGTGCTCGACAAAATCGAGCGGCGGCTGGAGGGTGGCGGCTGTGAATGGCGCGTGGTCAGGCACGATTTCCCGCGCTTCCCGGTGCTCCTGGACGACGCCGATGAGCTTTTTCCGACCGCCGACAGCATCTCGATGATCTCCGAATCGGTGATCACCGGAAAGCCGGTCGGGATCGTGCCCGCGGAGATGAAGCTGATGGGCTGGATCGTGCTTGGAGGCGAGCGCAAGATGCGGACCAATCCGGCCCGCGACCTGCGCCGGTTCTGGAATTTCGTAATCGGTGACAAACTCGCCGGAACCATGGACGAGCCGATCGCGAGCGCCACTCCCAATCCGGTCGTCGACGCAGCTCGCGAGGTCCGCGCGCTGCTGGAACGCAGCTTCGGCAAGCTGCCCGCGTGAGCGGAAGCGATGCGCCACCGGTCTGGGTCCTTCTCGGCGAGCGGACCGGCGACAACAACCAGCTGCTTCGGCTCGCCGGGGAGCTTGGGCTCGAGTTCCGGACGCTGGACCTTCGCTACAATCGGCTCCACTTGATTCCGCCTCCGTTGCTCGGCCCGTCGCTGCGAACCCTCGATCCTGGTTCGGAAAGCCAGATCCGGCCCTATTGGCCCAGGCTTGTGCTCGGGATCGGCTATCGAAGCGTTCCGGTCGCGCTCGCCATCCGCGAACTTTCGGTTGGCCGAACCAAGATCGTGCGTTTGGGCAATCCGCGCATGGAGGCGGGGAACTTCGACCTGGTGATCACGACTCCGCAATATGATGTCACCGACGCCGCCAATGTCGTTCGGCTGCCGGTCGGAATCAGCACGGCGCCGAAGCTCGATCCGAGCCGCGAGGAGACGGACTGGCTGCAGAAGCTGCCGCGACCGCACCGGCTGCTCCTGATCGGCGGCAACACCTTCATGTGGCGGATGAGCCCCAAGATAGTCGGCGACGCGGCCGCAGTGCTCAGGCGCAAGGGCGGGAGCGTCATCGCCGTAAGCAGCGGCCGAAGCGAACAGGCTGTCCTCGATTGCGTCGCGGGAGGACTCGCCGGAAGCGAGCACGGCCTCGTCTGGGGGCGCTTCCCGCGTTACCCGGTGCTGCTCGACGATGCCGACGAAATCTACGTCACCGCCGACAGCGTTGCGATGGTCTCCGACGCAGTCGTCACGGGCAAGCCCGTCGGGCTGATCGAGCCGGAGAACACCCTCGTCGGGCGCTTGTTCTACTCATTGCCGAAAGCCGGACTGCCGGTCCCGATCCGCGATATCCATCGCTTCTGGACGCGAATCCGGGGCGATGGCTTGGCCGGCACCGTCGAACAGCCTGTCGCCGGCAAGCTCGACAAGGACCCGCTGGCGACCGCAGTGGCGGCCGTGCGCAATCTACTGAAGGGCTAGGCAGCCAGCGCCAGCTGCGGGTCCCAGCCGCGGTGGCGGTCGATCAGCTCGAGGCTGTCGTGGCGGATGTGGTTGGCCGCCATCTCGTCGCGAATTTCCCGCTCCGTGACCACGCCGTTGTCGTACATCTCGGCGAGCAGCGAATAGATGAACGCCTCCTGGTTGCGGTCGGGATGCGGCTGGTAGCGAAGCAGCAGCTTGTTGATGAGGTTGACCGGCCAGCTGCGCTGAAGCGTGAAATCGACCGGAAGCCCCGACTTCCACGGCTGGGTGCGGCGCTTGGTCGTGTGCAGCAATTTGGTGCGCGGCGTCAGCCGGTCGAAATCGTTCCATTCCGGCTCGAGGAAGCCGATCGTCGCCGAGTCTTCGCGCTTCAATTCGATCCAGGTGAAATAGTCGAATTTGTGGCCGAACAGGCCATCCAGATCCGCATCGAACCGCCAATGCTTGAGCCTGGCGCAATCGAGCAGCATCACCGACGTCGCGATATAATCGCGGCGGCCGTTGTGGCCCGGCCGCGGCACCGCCCAGATCGCCTTGCCCTGCAAGTCGCGGTTGAACAGCTCGCCGACATCGCCGAGCGCGAAGACGTCGGGATCGGTGACGACCGCCACACCCTCATAAGCCATCGCCTCGGGCGGGTAGAAGCGCAGCGGCGTGAAGCTCTGCAGATCGTCGGGGTCCCACTGCCGAACCTGGCCGCCGCGAAGTACGCTTTGGTCGGGGTCCATCAGCCGCGGGAAGTCGTGCGTGTGAAGAATCCGGACGTCGAAGCTATCGGGGTCGCGGGCATTGCGCTTGTAGCTGTACGCCGAGATCTTCGCACCGAGGTACTGGCGGTCATTCGCCTGGATGAACACCGTGCGTTTCACAGCTCCATCTCCTCAAAACCAGCCTGCTTGGCGGTCCTGTCGATCTCCACAAGCACGCTCAAGAGCGATTCCATGCGGTCTAACGGCCACGCATTAGGACCGTCACTAAGGGCTTTCGCGGGGTCGGGATGGGTCTCCATGAACAGGCCGCTCACCCCGGCCGCGACCGCCGCCCGGGCGAGAACCGGGACATGTTCGCGTTGGCCGCCCGAACGCGTGCCCTGCCCGCCCGGAAGCTGCACCGAATGTGTGGCGTCGAACACCACTGGGCAACCGGTTTCGCGCATGATCGCCAGGCTTCGCATGTCGGATACGAGATTGTTGTAGCCGAATGAGGCGCCGCGCTCGCAGACCAGGATGTTGTCGCCGTCGCCGCCGGCCGCCTTCGCCGCGCCTCGTGCTTTGTCGACGACATTGACCATGTCGTGCGGCGCCATGAACTGCGCCTTCTTGATGTTCACCGGCTTGCCGGCGCTGGCTACTGCATGGATGAAATCGGTCTGACGGGCGAGGAAGGCTGGGGTCTGGAGCATATCGACCGCCTGGGCCACGGGTTCGATTTGCGGGATGTCGTGGACGTCGGTCAGCACCGGCACGCCGACCTTTTCGCGGACCTTCTGGAGAATCCGCAGGCCCTCATCCATCCCCGGCCCGCGAAAGCTCTTGTCCGAAGAGCGGTTGGCCTTGTCGTAGCTCGACTTGAAGATGAAGAAGATCCCGAGCCGGTCGGTGATCGCCTTGAGCCGCTCGGCGGTGCGCAGTTGCAGCTCCTCGCTCTCGACCACGCACGGGCCGGAGATCAAGAAGAACGGCTGGTCGAGCCCGATTTTGTGTCCGAGAAGGTTCATGCCCGCCTATCTAGTGCAGCGAATCGACGACCGCCACCGGTCGCCAGTCGCCGAGCTGGTGGTTGGCCGCGAATTCCTTCGGGATCGGCTCGCCCTTGGCGATGCCGCCGGTAACATAGAAGGCGTCGAAGCCCATCCGCGCCGCGCCGAGGATGTCGGTGTCGAGGCCGTCGCCGACCGCCAGCACTTCGCTGGGCGGCGGGTTGCCGGCGAGGCGCATCGCGTGCCGGTAGATCGCCGGATAGGGCTTGCCGTACCATTCGACTTTGCCGCCTAGCTCGAGATAGCGGTCGGCGATGGCGCCGGCACAGGCCTCCGGAACGCCGCCGCGGATCACCACCCGATCGGGGTTGAGGCAGTGCATCAGGACGCCGCGCGCGGCGAGCGGACGAAGCTGGGCGTCATAATCGGCGACGCTGCGGCGGGTCTCGTCGAGCCCCGAGCAGGCCAGCTCGTCGAAATCGTCGCCGTCGGCGATCCGCACGCCGCGTCCTTCGAGGATGGCGCGGTCGGCGGCGGTGCCGATGAAACCGACCGGCCGCTCGGCCTGCTTGAGGCAGGCGATTCCAGCGTCGCCGCTGGTGGCGATGCCGTCCCACAGCGACGGGTCCAGGCCTAGCCGCCGCAGCTGGCGGGCGACGGCTTCGTCGGTGCGCGGCGCATTGGTGATGAGAATGATTTTGCGGCCCTCGTCGCGCCAGCGCCGCAGTCGTTCGGCTGCCCCTGGATAGAGTTGAACCCCGTCATGGATGCAGCCCCAGATGTCGCACAGTATCACGCGATACCTCTCGTCCAGCTGGTCGAGCGCGCTCATTCCAGTCCAGCACTGGCCAGCGCCTCCTCGATCGGCGCGACATCCTCGGGATTGTTGAGCTCGCGTAGCGCGAAGGGCGGACGTTCGACCTCGACCACCGCGACCGGAATTCCTGCGGCCAGGAACCGCAGCTGCTCGAGCCCCTCCAAGATCTCAAGCTCGGCCGGCGGGGTCGCCGCATAGGCGGCAAGCGCCTCCGGCCGATAGGCATAGACTCCGACGTGCAGCCGGACCGGCGACAGCTCGCCATCGAGCGCCCCCTTCGGCAGGTGCGGGAGCAGCCGCTTGGAAAAATAGAGTGCGTGGCCGGAGTTGCCGGTGACAACGCTGGTCCCGCCGACCCGCCCGGCCGCTTCGTCCTGCTGAAGGGCGCGTACTTCGGCGCTCGTCAGCCGCATCGCGGGAGTGGCGACTTCGGCGTCGCCGCTTCGCATCCGCTCGATCAATGCCTCGATGAAGTGAGCCGGCGTCAGCAAGGCGTCGCCCTGGATGTTGACGACCAGATCCGGATCGTCGAGCTGCGCGAGCGCCTCCGCACACCGCTCGGTGCCGTTGCGGCATCCGGCCGAAGTCATCAGCACGGGCGCCCCGAAGCCTTGCGCGGCCGCCGCGATCCGATCGTCGTCTGTGACGACATGGATCGACGCGAGGCCGGCGACGCGTTCGGCTGCCTCAAAAGTTCGCTGGATCAAGGACTTGGGCTGCCCGCCCGCCCCTTTCAGCCCGACCAGCGGCTTGCCCGGAT
>CAMPJH010000064.1 GCA_946886845.1 uncultured Sphingomonas sp.
CGGCCGGGTGTGCTTCGCCCCCCCCCCCACGACCCCACCCCGCCCCCCCCCCCCCCCCCGCGCCCCCGCGCGCGCCCCCCCCCCCCCCCCCCACGCCGCGGGCTTCAAGAAGATCAAGCTGGCTGCCTATATCAACGACACCGTCGAAGAGGACGACGCCGGCACCATCGGAATCGTCACGGTTGCCGGCACGATCGTCGACGGCAAGGCGCCGGCCGGCACCGCCGGCGGCGACACGATCGCCAATCTGATCGACAAAGCGATTCACAAGGGCGGCCTCAAGGCGCTCGTCGTCCGGGTCGACAGCCCCGGCGGCTCGGTGCTTGCCTCGGAACGGATCCGCCAGGCGATCCTCAACGCCAAGCGGCAGGAGCTGCCTGTGGTGGTTTCGATGGGCAATGTCGCCGCTTCGGGCGGCTATTGGGTCGCGACTCCAGCCGACTTCATTTACGCCGAGCCGTCGACGATCACCGGCTCGATCGGCGTGTTCGGAATACTGCCGAGCTTCGAGGGGACGCTCCAGAAGCTCGGAATCGGCGCCGACGGCATCAAGACCACGCCGCTGTCGGGCGAGCCCGACCTGCTTACCGGCCCCTCGCCGGAAGCCGATCAATTGCTCCAGGCCGGAATCAATTCGGTTTACCAGCGCTTCCTTTCGATCGTCGCCCAGTCGCGCAAGCGCACACCCGCCGAGATCGACCGCATTGCCCAGGGGCGGGTGTGGGACGGCGGCACCGCCCGACAGATCGGGCTGATCGACGGCTTCGGCAGTCTAAGCGACGCGGTCGAGAAGGCCGGGCAATTGGCGAAGGTCGACGATCCGCACGGCCAGGTCCGCTATCTCGAGCCGCCGGATTCGTTCGAGGAGATGCTGATCGCGCTGTTCGCCAACGATCAGGCGGGGCAGGAACCGGCCGAGGACGCCTTCGCGGCGCTGGCGTCCGACACGCAGCTGCTGGGCGCTCTGAGCGAGCTCCGGTCGGTTCTCACCGGACCGCGTATCCAGGTGCGTTGCCTCGAATGCCCGGCGGCCGGTCCGGCGCGGGTCACGGCCAAGGACGCCAGCTTCTTCGGCGCGCTGCGCGGCTGGCTATTCTGATTTCGCCCGCTGGCGGCGCCTGATCGTCATCGGCAGCATCGCCAGTGCCAGGATGGTAGTGAGCAAAGCGACGATCGCGAAACCGATGATCAGCGGGTTGTGGGTGTCTTCGCGGGTCTTGAGGTCCATGATGTGGAGGCCCCACATCCAGTCGTAGAACCGCCAGAAGCGGGTGCGTGTGGCGACGATTTCGCCGGATCTGGCGTCGACATAGAAATGCGCCCCGTCGTCCATCGCCACCTGCCAGGCCGGGATCGGCCGGCGCAGGTCGAGCGGCGGATTATCGGGATCGGTCCGCGCCACCGACGCGATCGACGCCGCGCCGATGTAGCGCGCGGCAACTTCCTTTGCCGCGGTCGTGGCCGAGACGTCGGGCAGCCAGGCGCCGGTCGCCGGATCGGCGGCGCGCGCCGTCCCATCCTTGAGCGTTGCAATCCAGCGCGGACCGGCGGCGCTTTGCTTGAGCGCCAGCGACGCCAGCGGGATGCCTTCGATCCGCGGGGCGATCGGCGCCCGATCGAGCTCGACCGGCTTCGGCTCTGCGAGCAGATGCGTGCCACGCACCTCCTCGATCGGCCGGACGACCATCACCAGTCCGGAAATCACCCAGAACAGGATCGGCAGGCCGACGATCCAGCCGAGCCAGATGTGCCAGCGGCGAAGGCGCGAACGAGTCAGCGGCACTGCGGCCGCCTCAGCCGAACTGGGCGACGCATTGCCGCATCACCGCGACGGGTGGGCCAAGCTTCGCCATGGCGGCGAGGGCCTTGCGGCGCTCCGCCTGCTGCGCGGCGCTGTCGGCGCCGGCGCGGCTGTGCATGCCGGTGGCGAGAATCGGGTCGAGCTTATTGCTCAGCTGCCGATACTCGCCGAGCTCATTCATATAGGCGTCCTGCGCCTCGAGCGACGAGCGCAGGAAGTCGCCGAGCTCGTCGCATCCGAGCTGAGCTTCAAAGCGGTCGGCGGGTAACGCAACATTGGTCACCGCTGCCGCCGGGAAGGCGGCTTTGCAGGCGGGGATCAGATCCTGCCATTTGGCCTCGCCGATGGAATCCTGCAGCTCGGCCATGCGCTTCTGGACTTGTGTCGCGGCGTCAGTCGAGAAGCTCTCTCCGGCCGACGCCGCCAGCATCGGATAATGGATCACTCGGCCAATCGCCTCGAGCGATAGCGGTGCATCGACGTTGGTCGCGGAGCGCGCCTCGGCGGCGGCGACGGCGCCGCAAGTCGCCGCCCGTTCGACCGGCTCCTCCGGAAGCGCCAGGGTCGTCGGTCCGCACGACGCCAGCAGCAATGCGCCGAGCGCAATGGAGGTTCGGGCCGTCATCGATCGATGACTATCGAAAGCTGCGGTCCCGTCAAATGTGGATCGGCTTGCCGGTTACGGCCATCGCCGCTTCCTTGAGCGCTTCGGAATGGGTCGGGTGGGCGTGGCAGGTGTAGGCGATGTCTTCGGACGTCGCGCCGAACTCCATCGCCTGGGCGGCTTGGGCGATCATCGTCCCGGCGACCGAGCTGATCATCCAGACGCCGAGCACCCGGTCGGTCTTGGCGTCGGCGATCACCTTGACGAAGCCGTCGGGCTCGCGGTTGGTCTTGGCGCGGCTGTTGGCGAGCATGGGAAATTTCCCAACTTTGACCTCACCATCCTTCCTGGCGCCTTCCTCGGTGAGGCCGACACCGGCAATCTCCGGCATCGTATAGACGACGCTCGGGATCACCGCGTGGTTCACGATTCCGGTCAGGCCAGCAATATTCTCGGCCACCGCGATGCCTTCGTCCTCGGCCTTGTGCGCGAGCATCGGGCCCGGAGTAACGTCGCCGATCGCCCAGACCCCCGCGATGGGCGTCCGAAACTCGTGATCGACCTCGATCTGGCCGCGGTTGTTGGTCTTGAGCCCGGCCTTGTCGAGGCCGAGGCCGTCGGTGTTGGGGCGGCGGCCGATCGACACCAGCACGACGTCGGCATCGATCGTCTCGGCCGCGCCGCCCTTCGCCGGTTCGACGGTGAGCGTGACGGTGTCGCCCTTCACCTCAGCCTTGGTCACCTTGTTCCCGGTGCGGATGTCGAAGCCCTGCTTCTTGAAGATCTTGTGGGCTTCCTTGCGGACCTCGCCGTCCATTCCCGGCAGGATATCGTCGAGGAACTCGACGACGATGAGTTCCGCGCCGAGGCGCCGCCACACCGAGCCGAGCTCGAGGCCGATCACGCCACCGCCGATCACCACCATCCGCTTCGGTACCGCCGGCAGCGCCAGCGCACCGGTCGAATCGACGATTTTGTGCTTCGAATTGTCGACATCGACACCGGGCAGCGGCGTGACTGACGATCCGGTGGCGATGACGATGTTCTTCGCGGTGACGGTGCGGTCGCCGACCTTGACCCTGTTCGGCCCTTCGAAGCTCGCCTGGCCCTTCAGCCATTCGATCTTGTTCTTCTTGAACAGGAACTCGATGCCGCCGGTGAGGCCCTTCACGGCGGTTTCCTTCGATCCGTGCATCGCGTCCAGGTCGAGCTCGACCTTGCCCGGCTTCACCCCCCATTTCTCAAGCGTCCCGTGGGCAGCTTCCTCATACAGCTCTGAGGCGTGGAGGAGAGCCTTCGACGGGATGCAACCGACGTTGAGGCAGGTGCCGCCGAGCGTCTCGCGGCTTTCGGCGCAGGCGGTCTTGAGGCCGAGCTGGGCAGCACGGATCGCGGCGACGTAGCCGCCCGGGCCGGACCCGATCACCAGGACGTCGAAATCGAAATCAGCCATCAAGAATCCCTACAAGTCGATCAGCAGCCGCGTCGGATCCTCGATCGCTTCCTTGACGCGCACCAGGAAGGTCACCGCTTCGCGGCCGTCGACCAGCCGGTGGTCGTAGGACAAGGCAAGGTACATCATCGGCCGGATCACCACTTGGCCGTCCTTGGCGATCGGCCGCTCTTCGATCCGGTGCATTCCGAGCACGCCCGACTGCGGCGGGTTGAGGATCGGCGTCGACAGCAGCGAGCCGAACACGCCGCCGTTGGAGATGGTGAAAGTGCCGCCCTGCATCTCGTCCGCGGTCAGCGTGCCCTCCTTCGCCCGCCTCCCGAAGTCGGCAATCGTCTTCTCGATCTCGGCGAAGCTCATGGCGTGGGCGTTGCGAAGCACCGGCACGACCAGTCCCCTGGGCGCCGAGACGGCGATCGAGACGTCGAGATAGTCGCGATAGACGATCTCGTCGCCGTCGAGGCTGGCGTTGACCGCGGGAACGTCGCGAAGCGCCAACGCTACCGCTTTGACGAAGAAGCTCATGAAGCCGAGGCGGATGCCGTGCTTCTTCTCGAACAGCTCCTTGTAGCGGCTGCGCGCTTCCATCACCGCCGACATGTCGACGTCATTGAACGTCGTCAGCATCGCCGCGGTGTCCTGGGCCTCCTTCAGCCGCCGGGCGACGGTCTGGCGAAGCCGCGACATTTTGACGCGTTCTTCCTTCCGATCACCCGTTGCCGCCTGCGCCTTCGGTAGAGGAGCCGGCGACGGGGCGGGTGCGCTGGGTTCGGGCGCCTTCGCCGTTGCAGGAGCGCCCGCCTTCTGCGCCTCCGCCGCTGCCAGGACGTCGTCCTTGGTCAGCCGGCCGTCCTTGCCGGTGCCCTTGATCCGGGTCGGGTCGACATGATGCTCGAGCACCGCGCGGCGGACCGCCGGCGACATCGTCATGATGTGGTCGTCCTCGGCGGCCGGCGCCTCCTCGCGAAGTGCCGGCGCTTCGCCGGCCCCTGGCGGGTTGACGGGCGTTGTTGCCGCGCCTTGCTCGGCCGGCGCGGCGACTTTCCCACCCTCGTCGATGCGGGCGATGGTCGCCCCGACGGCGACGGTGTCGCCTTCGTTGACGAGGGTCTCGGCGAGCACGCCCGCGGCCGGCGCCGGGACCTCGACCGTGACCTTGTCGGTCTCGAGGCTGGCGATCGGCTCGTCGAGGGCGACGGCGTCGCCCGCCTTCTTCAGCCACTGCGCGAGCGTGCCCTCGGTGATTGACTCGCCTAGCGCCGGGACTTTCACCTCAGTGGCCATATCACTCCCTTGCTTCCTGTCAGGCCCGGCGGGCGGCCTGGGTGCGTGCCGGGCTGCTATGCCCGAGTGCGTCGGCGATCAAGCTTGCCTGTTCGGATGCATGGCGCTTGGCGAGCCCGGTCGCTGGCGAGGCCGACGATGGCCGGCCGGCATATCGCGGCCGCCGGCCCTTGAACCCCGCTTCGTCGAGGCAGGATTCGAGCAGCGGGTCGACGAAGAACCAGGCGCCGTTGTTCTGCGGCTCCTCCTGCGCCCAGACCAGCTCTTCGAGCTTCGGCATTGCCCGCAGGCGTTCGACCAACGGCTCCGACGGGAACGGGTACAATTGCTCGACCCGGACGATCTCGGTGGTCTTGTCGCCGGCCCCATCTTCTAGAGACGCGTCGCGCGCCTCGATCAGCTCGTAGCCGAGTTTGCCCGAGCACAGCACCAGCCGGCGGGTCTCGCCCTTCGCTGGAGCGCGACTATCGCTGACCAGCCGCCGGAAATGGCTGTCGCCGGTGAACTCGGCGACGCTCGACACCGCCAGCTTGTGGCGAAGTAGCGACTTGGGGGTCATCACCACCAGCGGCTTGCGGAACTCGCGCAGCAGCTGGCGGCGCAGGATGTGGAAATAATTGGCCGGGGTCGTGCAATTGGCGACCTGCATATTGTCCTCGGCGCACAGCTGCAGGTAGCGCTCGAGCCGCGCCGAGCTATGCTCCGGTCCCTGGCCCTCGAAGCCGTGCGGGAGCAGCATCACCAGGCCGCTGGCGCGAAGCCATTTTGCTTCGCCGCCGGCGACGAACTGGTCGATGATCGTCTGGGCGCCGTTGGCGAAATCGCCGAACTGCGCTTCCCAGCAGACCAGGGTCCGCGGGTCGGCCAGCGAATAACCATATTCGAAGCCGAGCACGCCGAATTCCGACAGCGGGCTGTCGCGCACTTCGAATGTGCCGCCGTCGATCGTGTCGAGCGGGATATATTTGGCGCCGGTTTCCTGGTCCGACCAGACCGCGTGCCGCTGGCTGAAGGTCCCGCGGCCGCTGTCCTGGCCCGACAGCCGGACGCAATGCCGCTCGGCGATCAGCGTACCGAACGCCAGCGCCTCGGCGGTCGCCCAGTCGAAACCCTCGCCGGTTTCGAACATCGCCTTCTTGGAATCGAGGATCCGCTGCAGCGTCTTGTGGATGTGAAAGCCCTCGGGGACCGTGGTCAACACCTCGCCGATCTGCCGCAGCAGCTCCCCGGAAACCGCGGTGTTGATGTTGCGGCGAGCACGGACCGGCTCGTTCGGCATGCCAAGCCCGGTCCACCGGCCGCCGAACCAGTCCGCCTTGTTGGGCAGATAGCCGGCGGCGGCCTCGAACTCCTCGTTCAAATGGGCGATGTAGCGCTCACGGTGATCGTCGATCCACTGCTGGTCGACGACCCCCTCCTCAATCAGCCGCTTGCCGTAAATTTCGCTGATCGGCGGGTGCTTGCGGATCGCCGCATACATTTCCGGCTGGGTGAAGCTGGGCTCGTCGCCTTCGTTGTGGCCGAACCGGCGATAGCACCACATGTCGATGACGATGTCGCGGCCGAACGTCTGCCGGAACTCGGTCGCCATCTTGCAGCAGAAAGTGACTGCTTCGGGGTCGTCGCCGTTGACGTGGAGGATCGGTGCCTGGACCGACTTGGCGATGTCCGACGGATAGGGCGAGGAGCGCGCGAACTGCGGGCTGGTGGTGAAGCCGACCTGGTTGTTGACGATGAAGTGGAGCGTGCCTCCGGTGCCGTAACCGGGCAGGCCGGAAAGGGCGAGGCACTCGGCGACCACGCCCTGGGCGGCGAAGGCGGCGTCGCCGTGGATCAACATCGGAAGCACCTTCTTGCCGTGCTTGTCGTCCTTGAAGGTCATCGTCGCCCGGGCCTTGCCGAGGACGACCGGGTCGACGGCTTCCAGGTGCGACGGGTTGGGAAGCAGCGACAAATGCACCTTGGTTCCCTCGAACTCGCGGTCCGACGAGGTTCCGAGGTGATATTTGACGTCGCCCGAGCCGCCGACGTCGGCCGGGGTGGTCGCGCCGCCGGCGAATTCATGGAAAATCGCCCGATAGGGCTTGCCCATCACATTGGTGAGGACGTTCAGCCGGCCGCGATGGGCCATGCCGATGTCGATCTCCTCGATGCCCAGCAGTCCGCCATATTTGATCACCGCCTCGAGCGCCGGGATCGCGCTTTCGCCGCCGTCGAGGCCGAACCGCTTGGTGCCGACAAATTTGCGGGCGAGAAACTTTTCCCACTGCTCGGCTTCGATCACCTTGGCGAGGATCGCCTCCTTGCCTTCGGGCGTGAACTGGACGGTCTCGGACTTGCCCTCGATCCGGTCCTGGATGAAGCGGCGCTCCTCCAGGTCGTTGATGTGCATGTATTCGACGCCGATGGTGCCGCAATAATTGGCCTGGAGGACGGCGACGATTTCGCGGACGGTGGCCCGCTCGAAGCCGAGGACTCCCCCGATCCAGATCGGCCGGTCGAGGTCGGCATCGGAAAAGCCGTGATAAGCGGGCGTCAGATCCGCCGGGATTTCGATGTGGTGAAGGCCGAGCGGGTCGAGCTTGGCGGCGAGGTGGCCACGCACTCGATAGGTGCGGACCAGCATCATCGCCCGGATCGAATCCTCGGCGGCGCGGCGGATGACTTCAGGATCGCAGGTTGCCGCGGCAGCCTGCTCTTCCGCAGCCTTCCTGAATGTCTCGATCGTCGATTGAGTCGGGTCGAGGCCAAGGTTGGCGTCGTCGAGCTCGCTGACCGGCCAGTTTGGCCGGGCCCAGCTCGGGCCTTGTTTGAGCTCGATGAAGATCGGTTGGTCGTCGGCCATGTCTAAGCCGCAAGCAGCTCCTTGAGCGTCTTGCCGAGCTCAGATGGGCTTGGCGACACGGTAATTCCAGCCGCCTCCATCGCCGCGATCTTGCTTTGCGCGTCGCCCTTGCCGCCGGAAACGATCGCGCCGGCGTGGCCCATGCGGCGGCCCGGAGGCGCCGTGC